>WRBM01000013.1 GCA_009784525.1 Erysipelotrichales bacterium
TGTTATATTTAATGGAGTAAAAATGAAAAAAACATATAATGAACAATCAATAAAAGTTTATGAAGGATTAGAAGCAGTCAGGAAAAGACCAGGAATGTATATCGGTTCAACCGATTCCAGAGGCCTTCATCATTTAGTATGGGAAATTGTCGATAATTCCGTCGATGAAGTACTTGCTGGATTTGCAAACCAGATCGAAGTTACAATTGAAAACGATAATTCGGTAATTGTTGAGGATAATGGAAGAGGTATGCCAACGGGAATACATGAAACGGGAAGACCAACTCCGGAAGTAATTTTTAATGTCCTGCATTCAGGCGGAAAATTTTCTTCAGAGAATTATAAGGTTTCAGGTGGTCTGCACGGAGTCGGAAGTTCGGTTGTTAATGCCTTAAGTAGTTTCTTAGAAGTTACAATTCAGCGTGACGGTAAAATTGTCAGTCAGCGCTTTGAAGATGGCGGTCAGAAAATTAATCCGCAGGTTGTTTTAGGCGACTCCAGAAAAACGGGGACTAAGGTTCATTTTAAGCCGAATCCAAAATGTTTTTCCACGACGCTTTTAAATTTTGATTTAATTAAGGACCGATTAAGGGAATCAGCTTTTTTAATTCGCAACCTAAAAATTATTCTTAAAGATCAAAGAAGCAATAAAAAAGAAGTATTCCTTTATGAACAAGGGATTGTTGAGTACCTGGATTTTTTGAATAAAGAAAAAGAAACTCTGCATAGTCCTAGTTTTTTTGAGGGCTCAAATCAAAATATTGAAGTTGAAATGGCTTTTCAATATGGAAAAACCTATTCAGAAACGATTATCTCTTTTGTTAATAATGTCAGAACTAAAGATGGCGGAAGTCATGAGACAGGTTTAAAGACGGCTTTGACTAAAGTTTTTAACGAATATGCCAGAAAATATGGTATCCTTAAGGAAAAGGACGCTAATTTAGAAGGCGTAGATATCAGAGAAGGCATTAGTATAATCCTATCTGTTAAGATACCAGAAAACATCTTACAATTTGAAGGTCAGACAAAAGGTAAATTAGGAACCCCACAAGCCAAATCGGCTGTTGAAAATGTCCTGGCTGAAAAAATGATGTTTTTTCTAGAGGAGAACAGAGCCCTGTCATCGATGATTCTTGAAAAAGTTTTAGTGGCTTTAAGAGCTAGAGAAGCAGCTAGAAAAGCTAAGGAAGAAGCGAGAAATACCAATAAGAAAAATAAAAAAGAACAAAACCTTAGTGGTAAGCTTTCGCCATGCCAAAGCAAAAATAAAGAACTTAACGAGCTTTATCTGGTGGAAGGTGATTCAGCTGGAGGTTCAGCTAAAAAAGGTCGTGACCGCCATTTTCAGGCGATTTTGCCTTTAAGAGGAAAAGTTATTAACTGTGAGAAAGCCAAAGTCAGCGATGTCCTTAGAAATGAAGAGATAGCTACGATCATCTATACGATTGGTGCTGATTTCGGCGAAGATTTTGATATTAAAAAATGTAACTATAATAAAGTAATCATTATGACGGATGCCGATACAGATGGAGCTCATATTCAAGTTTTGCTCTTGATGTTCTTTTTCCGCTTTATGCCGGATTTGATCCGTCATGGTAAACTTTATCTGGCGATGCCGCCTTTATATAAAATCAGTAAAAAAACTAGCAAAAAGGATGTTAGTGAATATGCCTGGACCGAAGATGATTTCCAAAGATTACTTAAGGAACATCCAAATTCAACAATTCAGCGCTTCAAAGGTTTAGGAGAAATGAATGCTGATCAGCTTTTTGATACAACAATGAATCCCAAAACCAGAAACTTAATTAGAATCAATATCGATGATTTTAATGAAGCTGAAAAACAAATGACAATCCTGATGGGTGATAACTCTGAAATCCGTAAAGAATGGATTGAAAATAATGTTTCATTTGTCACAGAAGATAATTTTGTGATTAAGGAGGCGTTATAATGCCAAAAAAAATAACTGAACAATTAGAGATTATTGATCGGATAATTGACGAAAGATTAGAAGACGTTGCGGCTGAACGTTTCAAAAGATATTCAAAATATACAATTCAGGATCGGGCTTTACCAGATATCCGTGACGGGCTCAAACCTGTGCAAAGAAGAATATTTTATGCGATGGACCAAATGGGTCTAGCTTCACATAAGCCTTATAAAAAGTCTGCTCGTATTTGTGGCGATGTTATGGGTAAATATCATCCGCATGGTGAATCCGCAATCTATGAAGCTTTAGTCAGAATGAGTCAAGATTTTAAAATGCGCGAATTATTAATTGATATGCAAGGTAATAACGGTTCAATTGATGGAGATCCAGCGGCCGCAATGCGTTATACAGAAATCAGACTTTCGCCATTAGCGGAAAGATTATTAGAAAATATTGACAAAAATACCGTCGACTTTGTACCTAACTTTGATGATAGTGAAACAGAGCCGGTTGTTTTACCGACTCGATTTCCAAATTTGCTTGTTAATGGGGCTAATGGTATCGCTACTGGTTATAAAACCATCATCCCTCCGCATAACCTTGGTGAGGTAGTAGAAGCTTGTATTGCGCTAATAAATAATCCTGATGCGACTTTAGAAGATTTAATGCATTATGTTAAGGGTCCGGATTTTCCAACGGGCGGGATTATTCAAGGTGTTGCCGGAATCAAAAAAATCTATGAAACGGGCGACGGTAAAATTATAATTGCTTCCAAAACAACTTTTGAAGAAATTACTAAGGGCCAATATCGGATTGCGATTTCTGAAATTCCTTTTGAAGTCAATAAAGCTGACTTAGTGCGTACAATTGATCAGTTAAGGATTGATAAAGTTTTAGAAGATATCTTAGAAGTAAGAGATGAATCCGATAAAGAAGGTTTAAGAATTGCGATTGATTTAAAGAAGAATGCTAATCATGAAATGACGCTAAATTATCTTCTGAAAAAAACCGATCTTTCTATTTCCTATAATCCGCTTATGATCGCTATCAGCAATCGTAAACCGATAAAATTCAGCTTAAAACAAATCCTTAGTGCTTTTATTAACCATCAAAAGGAAATTGTGACTAATCGTTCTAACTTTGATTTGAATAAAGCAACTAACCGTTTGCATATCTTAGAGGGATTAATTAAAGCTGTTTCAATTTTAGATGAGATAATCGCGATTATCAGAGCTTCTAAAAATAAAGCTGATTCCAAAATTAATCTTCAAAACCGTTTCGAGTTTACAGAATTACAAGCCGAAGCAATCGTTACCTTACAACTTTATCGTTTAAGTTCAACAGACATTGTTTTACTGCAACAAGAAGCTGATACGACGCTTAAACTAATTGCTAAGTTAAAGAAAATTCTGGAAAATGAGAAAGTTTTATTAGCAACTATTAAAGATGAATTAACGGAAATCAAGGAATTATTTCCTTCGCCGCGCAAAACGGAAATTGAAGATGAGGTTAAAGAAATCAAAATCAATAAAGAAGAACTTATCTCTAGTGAAGATGTTTTTGTGCAAATTACCAAAGATGGTTATGTTAAACGAGCTAATTCTAAAAGTTTCAAGACGGCTAAAGAAAACGGCATGAAAGAAAATGATGCGGTTTTATTCTTAAAAGAAGTTAATACTAAAGATACGCTTTTAATGTTCACTAATTTAGGGAACTATATCTTTATGCCAGTTTATCAGCTTGAAGAACAAAAATGGAAAGATATCGGTACCTATATCAGCAATCTAGTCCCAACCGGAAAAGATGAAAAGATTATCGATTGTTTTGATATCCGTGACTTTGACCAACCAGAGCACTTGTTATTTACGACCAAAAACGGATATGTCAAACAGATTGTTTTAAAAGAATTGCTTGTGACCCGTTACTCCAAACCAGTCAGAGCGATTAAGTTAAACGCTGATGATCTTGTTGTCAGTGTTGATAAAATACTTTATCCTCAGGAAGTTTTAATTACCACAACAAGAGGTAACATAATCCGCTTTCTAGCTAATGAGATTGCAGTTTTAGGGACTAATGCGGCTGGCGTTAAAGGTATGAATTTAACTGATGGCGATACATGTAGCTGTGGCATTTATGTTAAAAACAAAGATGACTTTATCATTTTAACGCAACGCGGCTTCCTTAAGCGGGTTAAGGTTTCAGAAGTCCGTTTAATGCGTCGGGCGCGATCAGGCTCCAGAATTATCAAAGAGATTAAGACTAATCCGCATTATTGCGTCAGTATCGCTAAAATGACGGCTAGTCAATATAAAGAAGATACTAAGGTCAAAGTCATAACCAGTCAGACTAACTTCTTTACAAGTTGTTTTAACTTAAAGTATTTGCCTACAGAGCTAGGGAAAGAATTTGTTCCAGAAAAGGAATACGGGACTTCCTTAAAGCTTTTAATTGAAACCGCAAATGGTCCGGAAACTAATGAACCTATTGCCGAAAATAATGGTGAGGAAATTATTCGTCTGATTAAAAAAGAGCCTGAAAAAGATTTAGATATCTTTAAAGAACTAGATGAGGAATTAAAAGTTTCCAAAGAAAAGTCCAAAAAGTTTAAGAACCTGACGATTTTTGATGACCTGTTCGATGATTAAAAAATAAAAAGGAGAGATGTTAGAATGTTTGAAGTTAGTTTTCTTGGCAAAAAACAAACATTTGATAAAAAAATTCGTCTTGGCGATCTTTTAACTAATAAAGAAAAAGACAAATATTATGTCGCAAAAGTTAACAATGCCTTAAGAGAGTTAAACTATGAATTTGCCTATAATGCAAAAGTTGAATTTCTGACAGCAGCTGATTATGATGTTTCCCGAGTTTATGAAGCATCCTTGCGTTATCTTATCTCAATGGCAGCCTTTGAACTTGACCCAACTATGCAATTAAGCTTTGATTATTCTGTAAGCCGAGCTTTATATTGTGAGATTCGTAAGTCAGAAAAAAAGGTCGATACTGCTTTTTTGGAAGCACTGCAAAAAAAAGTTTTACAACTTGTTAAACAGGATTATCCGATTAAGCGGATTACGGTAACTAAGGATAAAGCGCTAGCAATTTATGACCAATTCCATTTTTACGATAAAGTTGAAGTCTTAAAATACCGGGAAAATGATTTTGTTCATTTGTATGAATGTAATGGTTATTATAATTACATGTATTCCTTAATGGTCAACAGGACTGGTGTTTTAAATAAATTTAAGTTTCGTTTGTATAACCCAGGCTTTATTATTCAGTTTCCAAGAAGCGAAAGTGAGGGTTTAATTCCGGAGTTTGTTGATGATGTGCAGTTTGGTAGAACGTTAAGGGAAGAAAAGAGCTGGATCCAAATCGTTGGCGCTGAAACAATTGCCGAAATAAATGCCTACAAAAAAGAACGTCGCTTAAGTGATTTTGTTAATATGTGTGAAACAAGACATTCTAATATGATTGCGGAGCTTGGTGTTATCATTAAAAGCCAAATGGAAAATCTTCGTTTGATTTGTGTTGCGGGTCCATCCTCAAGCGGTAAAACTACATTTACAAACCGTTTAAGAATTGAACTTCTAACAAGAGGCATTAAACCATTTTTAGTTTCAATTGATGATTACTATAAACCCAAGGCAGAAGCACCTAAAGATGAATTCGGTCAACCAGACCTTGAGCATCTTCATGCTTTAGATGTTGAATTATTTAACAGCGATTTACAAAAGCTGATTTCTGGTGAAGAGGTTTCCTTGCCAAGATTTGATTTTAAACTCGGCAAGCGCAGTTTTAGGACGCCTGTAAAGGTTTCAGAAGAGATGCCGATTCTTATTGAGGGCATTCATGCTTTAAACGAAGAATTGACAAGTTATATTCCGCATCACCAAAAATATAAAATCTATATTTCTCCGCATCCGCAATATCATATCGATTATCATAACCCGATAAGTATAACCGATATCCGATTATTAAGAAGAATCGTCAGAGATAAGGAATACAGAAATACAGTTCCAGCTGATACTTTAAGAATGTGGCCTTCAGTAAGGCGAGGTGAATTCAAATGGATTTATCCGAACCAGGAAACAAGCGATTACGTTTTTAATAGCGAGCTTACCTATGAGATCGGAATTCTTAAGAAGTATGCTTTAGAAGCCTTAGAAGCAATCAGCCGCGATCATGAGTTTTATATAACGGCTAATCGTTTAGTAAAATTTTTACGTTATTTTGAAGATATTGATGATAAGTTTGTCCCAGCAAATTCCCTGCTTAAAGAATTCATAGGCGGTTCCTCGTTTTATTACGATTAAGCTATGCATTGTTTAAATAATATGGACCGGATCATTTTAAAGATTGATCTGGTATTGGATATGATTCGTTTATATGAATTCAAGGGGAAGAATTTTTATTATCATGAAGTCTTTGAAACTAATGCTGAGAAAATCGCTAATCTGGTGATTAACCGGGACGTTAGTTTCTTTATTAAAATATTTGAACTAGATATAACTGAACATCGTTTGAAATTGATTTTAGAAAAGAATGCAACTCCTAAAAATAAAATAGAGATGTTCGCGGATAATCTGCGCAAAAGCTTTATCTATCTTCATAGTGCAATTTCAAACTTTGAGCTCTTGCCAAATGTCATTCAGGATTTCGCTAATATGATTTATAAGGGCGTTGATAAAATTTCTTATAAAGAAGAGATCACAACAACCCATCTTGGACTGACAGAAAGAAAAATTACTTTGAAGCGAAATGACCTTGAAGAACTGACAAATCAGTTTATGGAAAAACTAGCTTCTAAAAATTTTGAGCTTACACTTTTGATCACAAACTTTTATGTTGATTTTATTAACATGCAAGTTTTTAGAAATCACAATGAAGAAATAGGTTTGATTTTACTTTACATTATGTTGTTTAAAGAGAAGTTTGAACCGTTTCGATTTGCCAGCTTTTTTGAGGCTTATTTTAATAACCTTGCGGCTTATAAAAAAGCGACGATGCAAGCGAGTTTTAATTGGGAAGAAGGCTATTCACAAACTGAGCCTTTAAACCGGCAAATTATTAAGACACTTTTGGAATGTTATCAAAAGATTGAACACGATATGGAAGACTATCTTTTTGATCAGAATATTAAGAAGCGCGACTTTCTGGAAAATGCCATTATCAACGGCAAAGAGATTTTTACAAAAGAAGAGCTTGTCAAGAAATTTCCTTATGTCAGCATCTCAACAATCGACAAGACACTAAAACGTCTGAAAGATGAAAATAAGATTCGTCCCCTTGGGACGGGTCGAAGTGCCAAATGGATCAGGCTTGTCAAACCGCCAGAAAAATTTCGCCGCGAGAATTACCAATTTACGATTGATGATTTTGCGAATGAAGAAACAGCCTAATAAAAAAATAAATCTCAGTGATTAAAATTACTGGGATTTTTTCTTTTTAAAAAGTAAAAAAATGAGGCGCATTTAAACGAATTGAGATGGATGATTTATCAGAAATTAAATTTTCGATTTAAATTTCATTTTCATAAATTTCTCGAATTTTTATGATTTTAAGCATAAAAAAAATATGAAAGCAAAAAAGCTTGTTTTCATAAAACGGCATTTTTATTTAATTTAAATAAATAGAATATAGACGTTTTCAATTTTCAAGACAGCAGAAGCCTACAGCAAATATAAGGCCAAAAACGTAATATAAGCCTTAAATAACCTGAGGAAGTACATTATAAACTAATTGAATCCTCGATTTGAAATTTATTGTCGAGTTTCAAAATAAACATATCATTTTTACGCAAAATGCGTAGTTTAGCGGAAAATTTCGGCGGCTATTCAGGCGCTTTATATCGGAAGAGAGGGCATTTAATAACCATTATAATGTTTCTCTCTTTATTTTCTAATTATTGTATTTGTTCCGATAATATATATTATGTAAACCTTAATATAGTGCAATAACTATGCGGGTTTGGTGTATTTTGTGGGAAAGTTGATAACTTTTATTTTGTTAACTTTGGGCTTTTTCGTTTGAAAATTAATTAATGTCATTATTCTCGACTGATTTCGGGCCAATTGATAATTAATATATTCGATTTCGATAGTTTTGATTAAAACCATGATTTTAGGCATTTAAACTAGATCGATTTAAAGAGATTGAGCTTTATCTTTTGTATATGAATGGGTTATTAATTGTTATATTATCTTAATGAAAGTTAATGAAAACAATGAAATAATTTTCAGAAATTGGATTTAATTGTGAAACTAAAATAAACAATAAGTACATTAAAATGCTATGCTGTTGTCAGGCAATCCATTCACATTATTTTACTAATTTGTCTTTTTCATAAAAATCGAGATGTATGAATATTCAGTTTTTAATAACTCGATTCGTTTAAATGCGTCAATAAAATTAGCTTAAATGAGCTCGTTAATAATCTCTGATTTAAGTAAATAAATTAAGAAATTATGATGATCAGAAAATGAATGCTTTTGATTTTGAAGAAAGAAAAAAGCTATTAACTTAATTTTTGAAGCTCTGTTTTATTGAGCAATTAAGACCGATTGGTAATCCTGATTTCGAACTATTATTTGTTTTGCTGGAGTGAAGTAAATTCAATGCGGTTCACAAAATGAGATTGTGTTTGATTAGCTAGCCACTCTTTTAAATCATTTATATTTTTAATATTTTATTATGATCAGCTAATTTGAATGATGCATTATAAGAAATTGAAAATCAGTTTTTTAGTTTTTTCTTGTTTCGATTAAGGCTTTTATTAACCTGGGGTTAGCCTTAAATCAGGGACTAAAAACAAGCTTCAAAACAGGCGTTTTTTTCGATCATTTTATTTGAAAAAATCTGCTGTTTTTAAAGCCTGATTCTTCTTCATTTTTTGGGCCAAAAATCATCTCATAAAGTTTATGTTTTTTGAAGATTATTTTATGCCTTAAATTGATTAAATCTTAGTTGAAAAATTTGACGAATTTTGTAATTTTAAAAAGCTTATCTAATGCCTTATTAAATGCCGTAATCTGATTATTGATATTAGATTGTTTTTGAAATTTTTTTATTTACCATACATGCCCTATTTTATTGACAAGAAATTAATATAAAAATAATCGATAGATTATAAACAATCGAAACCGCAAATTAAAGGATTTAGGTGATTTCGATTTAAACTAATAATTTAATTATTTTAAATAAAAAACAGATCTGATTACTAGCTTAAAAGCCTAATAAATCGGATCTGTTTGTTAATGTAGTTTTATTAAAATGTTCTAAATCAGCAATTGAAAAATTTGACGAATTTTGTAATTTTGAAAAGTCTATCTAATGCCTTATCAAATTCTATAATCTGATTATTGATATCAGATTACTTTTGAAATTTTAAAATTATGATATAACTATTTGCGTTTAAGATCTTTTAAAAAGCTCGTGCCAATTGCTGGTTTCTCTAAATCAAAGTTATCCGCAATCGTCGCACCAACATCCGCAAAAGAGTCTCTGGTTTTAAAATTGATTGCTTGCAGATTAGGATTATAAACAAGTAACGGAGCGTACTCTCTTGTATGATCTGTTCCTTTATGACTAGGATCATTTCCATGATCAGCCGTCACAATTAATAAATCATCAGGGCCGATTTTAGCAAGTAAGATTTCTAACTTTTTGTCAAATTCCTCTAAGCACTCAGCGTAACCTAATGGATCACGTCTATGCCCGTATAAAGCATCAAAATCAACAAGATTAGTAAATACCAATCCTTTAAAACTTTTTTCAGTGAGGGCAATTGTTACATCCATTCCCTCATCATTCGTGCTCGCCTTATGGCTTTCTGTGATTCCATAACCATCGAAAATATCTTTAATTTTACCGACTGAAATAGAGGCTAATTTATTTTCTTCTAAACTATTTAGGACCGTTTTGGCAAAAGGTTTTAAAGCATAATCATGGCGATTTTGAGTTCGTTTAAAGTTCTCTTTAGAGTCACCGGTAAAAGGACGGGCAATAACTCTACCAACTTTCCACTCCTCTTTCAAAGTGATCTTACGGGCAATTTCACAAACTTCGTATAGTCGATTTAAGGGAATAACATCTTCATTTGCGGCTAACTGTAAAACTGAATCAGCTGAAGTATAGATAATAAATTCTTTTGTTTTTAATTGTTGCTCGCCAAGCTCCTTAATTATTTCAGTTCCGCTAGCGGCGATATTGCCAATGAATTTTTCGCCAGTTTGCTTTTCTAATTCTTGGATAAGTTCATCAGGAAAACCTGTATCGGTAAAAGTCATAAATGGTTCTGTAACTTTTAAGCCCATTAATTCATAATGGCCAGTCATCGTATCTTTTCCCTTGGAAATCTCAGCTAAGCGACCATAAGAACCAATTGGACTAGCCTCCTGATAACCTGATAAAACTGTTTCAATATTCCCTAAGCCAAGTGACTTTAGATTCTTAATTTGCAGCTTCTTTTTAGCTTTCAAAACTGAATTCAAAGTATGAGGATTATCATCATTAAAGTCCTTCGCATCAGGCAAAGCGCCGACACCAACTGAATCGATGATTACTAAAAATATTCTTTTAAACTTCATAATTATTTTCAAACCTTCCTATTTTATTGATTCTTTTTAGTTTTTGCTTTTACAACATGAGGATGACTTGTCTCATAAATTTCTTTAAGACGTTTCTTGTCCAGATGCGTATATATTTGCGTTGTACTGATATCTTCGTGACCTAAAAGTTCTTGTACAAAACGTAAATCGACACCATTATTTAATAAATGTGAGGCAAAGGAATGCCTAATTGTATGCGGCGTAACATCTTTATAAACGCCAGCTTCAAGCGCGATTTTCTTTAAAAGTTTAAAAAAACCTTGTCTGGATAACCTCTTCCCGCTAGAATTTAAAAAAAGATAAGGTAAAGGTGCTTTAGATAATTTAGGTCTTACTTTAATAATATAATCTCTAAGCAAGTTCAAACAAGCATCATTTATTGGTAAGATTCTTTCCTTATCACCTTTACCACGAGCAATCAGATAACTTTGATTTATATGTAAATCAGAGGTTCTTAAGTCTAAAAGTTCAGAAACCCGAAGACCGGTTGCGTATAAGAGTTCTAACATTGCTTTGTTGCGCATGCCAAGTTCAGTATCTGTTTTTATTGAATCGAGAATCATAAATACATCTTCTTGATTTAAAACATTAGGTAATCTTTGTTCCTGTTTTGGACTTTTAAGGGTAAGTCCAAGATCTTCATCTGTCCAGGAATCTTTTCCTAGTGAAAGAAATTTATGGAGAGATCGTAAAGCTGAAATCTTTCTGGAGTAGGATGAAGCTTTTAAGTGATCCTTCTTTAAGGTATTTATATAATTCTTCAGATGAATTTCTTCAAGTTCCCGAAAACTTTTTAGTTTCGGATATTTCTTTAAATAATAAACATAAGTACTGATATCGCGTTCATAGGCTAATACAGTATTTTTAGCTAGACCTAATTCATTTTGAAGATAGTATTTAAATTCTTTAAACTCATGTTCAATAGCCATAATTTACCGCCTTATACGAATTTTTCAAAAACTTGATTAGAGATTAAAATTCCTTCTTCAGAAAGAAAGAGAAAACCATCTTGGAAAATCAACAATTTTTGCTTTATAAGTTCATTTACTATTGGATAATCCCTAAAAAAATCAATGTTGTATTTTAGATTAATCGCTACTATATTAAGTCCGGTTAAAAGCCTAAGGCCAAGAATTATCTCATAAGTCAATTGATCTTTTATAGTAAGTATTTCTTCAGACATAATTGGGCTTATTCTGTAATCCTTAAAATAATTGTTATTGTTATAACGAACATTATCAAGATAACCAGCTGCGCCGACACCGATTCCAATATATTTTTGATTGCGCCAGTAAAGAGTATTATGGAATGACTGATAATTATCTTTAGCAAAATTACTAATTTCATAATGAGTAAAATTATTATTTTGTAAATTTTCTTTAGTTGTCTGGAAAAATTCAACAGATAAATCTTCATCAATTATTTTGTATTTATTTTTTTCAATTTCCAATTTAAGCATAGTTTTATCTTCAATCGATAAGCCATAATAGGAAATATGTTGGACATCTAAGTTGATAACTTCATTTAAATCAGCTTTCAAATCGCTTATTTTTTGCGTTGGAATCGAATGAATCATATCAATACTGATATTATCAAAACCAGCTTCTTTTAGACTTTTGACAGCTTTTAAAACCAGCTGTTTATCATGATTACGTTTAAGTATTTTTAATAGTTCAGGCTGAAAACTTTGAACACCGATGGAAATGCGATTTATCTGATGTTTTTTTAAAATTTTGATTTGATTTTCTGTTAATAATTCTGGATTAATTTCGATAGTAAATTCTTTCAAATGCAAGCCTTCGATACTGATATAAGATAATAATAAATCCAGCTCTTCATCACTTAATGAGTTGGGAGTTCCACCGCCAATATATACCGAACAAACTTCAAAGAAATGCTTACGATAACTTTCCATTTCTACTTTTAAGGATTGCAGATATTCTTTGATCATTTCTCTTGAATTGGCAATCCGTTTAGGAAAATCACAGTATGAACAAATTGTCTGGCAAAATGGTATATGAATATATAGACCTAACATTTACTTTCCTCCCGGCTGTGAAAAAATGTGAAAAAAATCGTAAAATAGTTGACTTTAAAAGCATTATTAGATATAATATAAACGAGTAATATTATTGAAAAGAGGTAAAAAGCTTGAGAAAATTTATTTTTATATTAGAAATTGTCTTATTTCTGACGTTAGTTGTCAGTATGTCATTATATGCTTTAAGAATATTTGGTGTCTTAGCACACTTCTTTTCCTAAATATTTTAAATTTAATTAATAAAAAACTCCCTTTCCGGGAGTTTTTCTTATTGAGAATTCCCAATTTTACTCTCTAATCTTCATCGTTAGCCAAGATAGCCATAAAAGCTTCTTGTGGAACTTCAATACTACCAACGGCTTTCATCCGTTTTTTTCCGGCTTTTTGCTTATCTAAAAGCTTTTTCTTACGGCTAATATCACCACCATAACACTTAGCTAAAACGTCTTTGCGTAAAGCCTTAATTGTGCTTCTGGCAATTATTTTATTATTTAAAGAAGCCTGTACTGGCACTTCAAACTGCTGTCTTGGAATTAAATCCTTAAGTTTATCAGTAATAATCTTTCCGCGATTATAAGCAAAATCTTTGTGAACGATAACGGACAAGGCATCTACTATTTCGCCATTAAGAAGAATATCCATTTTCTGGAGTTTTGATTCTTTATATTCGCCCATTTCATAATCAAACGAAGCGTAGCCCTTAGTAGCTGATTTTAAGCGATCAAAAAAATCATAAACGATTTCTGAAAGCGGAATTTCATATTTAATTGTAACTCGGCGTTCGTTAAAATATTGGATATCAATAAAAATACCGCGCTTCTTCTGACAAATTTCCATAATTGGTCCAACATAATCAGTCGGAGCCATAATGGAGGCTTTTACATAAGGCTCTTCTATATAAGAAATTCTTTGTGGTGGTGGTAGTTGGGCAGGATTATCGACTTTAAGCATTGTCCCATCAGTTAAATAAACATCATAAATAACCGAAGGCGCTGTCGCAATCAATTCAATATTAAATTCACGATTTATACGCTCTTGAATAATATCCATATGTAATAATCCTAAAAAACCAGTCCGAAAACCAAAACCTAAGGCCTGAGAGGTTTCTGGTTCATATAATAAGGATGCATCATTAAGTTTAAGTTTATCTAAAGCATCTTTTAGCGCAACAAATTTACTAGCATCAATCGGATAAAGTCCACAGAAAACAACTGGATTTAAAATCCGATAACCAGGTAAGGCTTTATTTGTAGGATTAGTTGTCGATGTAATTGTATCACCGACCCGAACGGTATTTATTTCTTTGATTGAAGCCGTTAAAAAGCCAACATCGCCAGCAGTTAAAAAGTCTCTTTTTTCTTCTTTCGGAGTCATTACGCCAACATCAATAACTTCATAACTAGCACCAGTTGCGATCATTTTTATTTTATCACCCTTACGAATTGTCCCATTAACAACTCTGATATAAGGAATAACACCGCGATAAATATCATATTCCGAGTCAAAAACTAAAGCTTCTAAGGGAGCGTCAATCTTTCCTTCGGGAGCTGGAATATATTTAACGATATTTTCTAAGATTTCCGGAATACCTATTCCTTCTTTGGCACTCGCAAATACTAAGCCTGAAGTATCTAGGCCGATTGTTTCTTCAACTTCTTTTTTGATTCTTTCCGGATCAGCTGAAGGTAAATCAATTTTATTGATAACTGGCACAATCTCTAAATTTGCATCTAATGCTAAATAAACATTAGCTAATGTCTGAGCTTCAATTCCTTGTGAGGCATCAACGACTAAAATTGCCCCTTCACAAGCTGCCAGTGAACGGCTGACTTCATAAGTAAAGTCAACGTGACCCGGTGTATCAATTAAATGAAAAATATAGTCTTCACCATTTTTAGCTTTATATTTAAGCTGTACGGCATTAAGCTTAATAGTAATGCCTCGTTCGCGTTCCAGTTCCATAGAGTCAAGAAGCTGGTCCTTTTTTTCCCTTTGGGTAATCATACCAGTAACTTCTAAAATTCTATCAGCTAGTGTAGATTTACCGTGATCTATATGCGCTATAATCGAAAAATTTCGAATATTTTTTTGTCGTGCTTTAAGTATTTCCAATTCTTTTTGGTTCATATATTGAGTCCTCTTTCAGATAAGCATAAAATTCATCTAGGAATATTATAAGTAAATATCAACAAAAAGTCAATAAAACAGCCTTAAATAATAGAATTATTTAGATAAAAATAAATAAAAAAAGAGAAATAATCAATTCTCTTAATCCTTTATGCTGAAAATTTAATTGCTATTATATCATTATTATTTTTAAGTTGTTCTAAATCTCGGTTTATTGACCAAATTAAATTTGTATAGTCTTCTTCTTGACTAAAATACTTTTGTTTGTTTGTCTCTAGGTATTGAATTAACTGAGGTGTGAGGTGAGATATAGTATCATATAGGTCTTGCATTACAGATGCATAATACATTTCACTGCTAATTGCTAGCATCTTTCCTGAAGAATGAATAATCATACTTGCATTAGCAAAAGCATCATACCTTTGACTTTGACCAGCAAAAGCCTGCAATCCATTTTTAAAGTTTAATTCATATGATTTATTGAATTCGCATTTAAAGTCATCTATCTCAAGTAGCCAACCATAATTAATGTAGTTGCGACGTTTTTTTTCTCCCGAGTCCTTCATCTTTCCTTTAAGCTCTTCTTCTAATTCTTTATTATCGTACCACTGAAGATTATAAAATCTTTGATGATTCCAATATGCATCAATTGCAGATTCATCACTTTTCAATAATACAGTAATAATGCATTCTTGCTCATGAAGTTGTCTCCACAAAGGAACTGCAGAACTTCCTTGTCCTTCTGCGATTAAATTTACGATTGCTTTAACTGCGCTCATAAAATAGATTATTAAAGTTGAAATTATACATTGTTGTTTATTTGTATATTCTGCCATTTTTGCTATTATTCTGTCTGCGAAAATTTTATATACAATTATTTCGGGGGAGTTCATTGTTGCTTCTGTCAAAAAATTTACCTTGTGCAAGTCACCAACCAAGATATTTCCTGATACAACATTAATTAATTCAGCTTGATATTCCTTGGAATTTTGTTTAGCTATTCTTTCTGCATCGCCTAAATATGAAGTATAAAAGCGATGATAGTAGTATATTTGTTCAATAATCCTACCTTGCTCCATTGTGTCATAAGTAATATCAAAATCTAAAGGATTTATTGAAAAATCAAGAAGCTTGCTATGACATTCTTTCAAAACTTCAAAAAAAATATTTTTTACAAATTTCTGTTTAACAATGCCTTTCATATTCCTGTGTTGAATTTTTTTCCACTGATAATCGAACATTTGCTCAAAAATGACATCTGTAATTTTTTTCATATCTTGTATAGGATCTAACATTTTCATCATTTTAATATGCCCCTTTATTACAAATATATCATTTATGAAATTAATATGCAAGTATAATCGTTCGACATATAAAAAAACTGCCTCAGTTTTAATCTAAAGCAGTTTATTAACTATTTACTTTCCAAAAGCGCAACAAGCTCTTCAAGACTTTTCTTGCCAAAGATTACTTCCTGATCGTTAATAATCAGGGCAGGCACACTCATAATACTATGTTGATCGCGTAAGTCCTTAAAATACTTCAAATCAATCATTTCGGCACTTATATTTTCGTTTAAAGCGCTTAAACGATTTACAGCTTGTACGACATCTGGACACATTGTACAAGATAAAGAAATGCCGACTTTTAAATTTAGCTTTTTATTTAATAATTTAATTCTTTGAAGTAAAACTTCATCGATTCTCTGGCCTGGACCCGCAACATTATAGATAGCTAGAATGAAAGACTCTAACTCATGCCCGCCAGGGACACCAGAGAAACTAATCCGGCTATAGTTACCATCTTTATCAAATATGGCTATCAAAGGATAGCTTCCAACCCCTATTTTAGCCTCTAATTCAGGCTTTTCGCCCTGATAATGAATATTGATGCTAACTTTGTTAGTAAGCGCCTTAAAATCGGTTAGGAAAGCCTTAATATTAGTAGATAGTTCGTTATCTTTTAATAATATAGCATTTAAGGTTACTTTGCTTTCACAACGATCCATAACATATCTAATCTGATTTTTAATTTCATCGCTAAAAAAATCTTCCTGAACTTGCTTGCTTTCTTTGTTCTCAATAACAATCCCAAGTTTTTCTTTTGTCTGTTCGATATATTTCTCGGCACTAGTTGAGGCAATTGCGCCATCAGAAGTGGCGGTTACTAGTTGCCTAAGTCTTTTTGGCCTTAAATCACCAGCTACATAAATACCAGCTATATTTGTTTCCATTTCCTCATTGCCAAGAACATAACCTGCTTTATCTGTTTCAATTGAATCGCGGATAATATCACTGATAGGTTCATAACCAATAAAAACAAAAATTCCAAAAGTTGTCTCTGATTCAAAAACCCAACTTTCTTTAGTTTGATTATTAATAAACTTAGCCTTCTTTAAAACATTTTCACCACGGGCATAAACAATTTCTGTATTATATTTAACCTCAATTTTTTTATTACTTAAAACCTTATCGATGATTGTTTTTGAACAAGTGAATTCAGGTTCCCTAACGATAATTGTAACTTTACTAGCAAATCTAGTTAGATAGATTGCTTCTTCGGCTGCCGCAAAACCACCACCGATCACAAAAACTTCCCTGTCAGTAAAGAATTCGCCATCACAAGTTGCACAATAACCAATACCTCTGCCAGCAAATTCAACTTCACCTTCAAAGCCTAGTTTACGGGGTTTTGCGCCTGTTGCAACAATAACAGCAATTGCTTCATAATTGTGGTTTGAACTAGTTTTAAGTTTTTTGACATCACCTTTGAAATCTACTTCTGTTACATCTTCAAAAACAAATTCTACGCCAAAATTAACTGCTTGTTTCTTCATCTCCATCGTTAAGGCTGCACCGCTTGTTGAAAATACTCCCGGATAATTTACAACTTCGGCAGTTATTTTTATCTGACCACCAATATCCGATTTTTCCAGCACTAAAGTTTTTAATTTAGCCCGACCCGCATAGATAGCCGCACTTAGTCCTGCTGGACCGCCCCCAATAATTATTAAATCATATAAGTTATTCATAGTCTCACCTTCCTTATTAAATAATAAAGTCACAGGCTAATATTGCCTGTGGCTTAACAGTAATTATAATTTACCGATTAAATCCAAGCTCGGCTTTAATGTTTCAGCGCCTGGTTTCCATTTAGCTGGACAAACTTGATCACCGTTTTTAGCAACAAACTGAGCTGCCTGGACTTTTCTTAAAAGCTCAGCGGAATCTCTTCCGATATTATTAGCGTTAACTTCATAAGAAACAATTTCTCCGTTTGGATTAACGATGAAAGTTCCTCTTAAAGCTAGCCCTTCTTCTGGAATAAGTACTTCAAAATCCTGTGAAATTTTGTGTGTTGGATCCGCAAGCATCGGATATTTGATTTTTTTAATCGTATCTGATGTATCATGCCAAGCTTTATGAGTGAAATGTGTATCAGTTGATACTGAATAAATTTCACAACCAATTTTTGTGAACTCAGCATAATTATCGGCTAAATCACCAAGCTCTGTTGGACATACAAATGTAAAATCCGCTGGATAAAAGAAAAATACACTCCATTTTCCTTTGATACTTTCATTCGATACAGGCACAAATTCACCATTTAAATAAGCTGTTGCCTTAAATTCCCCTACCTTTTTACCAATCATTGACATATTATTTTCTCCTTTTTATTTTACGATAATCATACCTAAATGATAATCATTATCGCTTACTGTTAATATGATAACATATATTATTTTGCCTGTCAACACTTTTTTCAAAAAAAATAAAAAACTTAAGATTATTATTAACCGAGAAAAATAAATGATACTTTCTCTTTTGCTTTAAATACAATAAAGGCACCGCTTGTTACGGTACCTTTATTGTAAAATATTCTATAAGCCATGTTCTGTACTTTAATAAATAAAGTGATAATCATTTATCTGCATATTGCTATGCCTCTTGTCATCATTCATTTCTTTGACAAAAGTGCCCCTACCATATTTTGGGTTTCTAGCTTGAGGGGTTTACCGCGTTTCATTTTTCAGATTTCTCTAAAAACTCGTTTCTGTGGCACGTTATGAAGATTGATCGTTTCCTAAAGGAGGCAGATTTTTCTTCGCCGTCACTGAATTAACAGTGCTCTAAGTTATTGTTTTCTTAGACACAAACACTACAGCCATCGCAGGCTGTGCTAGCATGGACTTTCCTAACCTTAAAAAGGCTCGATTATCCGAATATTTCTATTATATTATAACAGAAAAACGATTAAAATAAAATATAAAAGCAAAAATTTTCATAAATTTAGTTTATTGATTTTCTTTTCGGTAACGCGAAAAAGCAAAAGAGAACAGCCCAACTGTGCCTAAAATTGCTAAACAAACAACTAATGTAAGATAAACATTACGAAAGTTAGCACTTGTTGTGACAGTAACCATAAAGTGACTTACGGCTTTATTACCATCTTCATCATAAGCAATTACTCCCATTCTGTAAGTTCCAGGAATATTTACTGGAAAAGTTCCAGTCAGAAATAATTCTTCAATTGGTCTGCCTTGATGATCAAAGGCTTTTATTCCCGCCAAAAAATCAATCCGGTCATTCATTCTGATTTCAAAATCCTCTACACCTTCAATTCTTGGCGCATAAGGACTTTCATTAACAAAATGCACTAAAACATGAAAATGAGAATTTGGTTCGTAAGCTCTGATTTCAATATTGAAGCCTAAATCAAGTTTAGTTGAACTTAATAATTGAGTGTACTCTTCTGGTCTTATTAAATCACCAGCAACAAATAAATCCTGATTATTAGTTAAATCCAGTAAATTAACGTTTAAGTTTCTGGATATAAGTTCTACAAGCTGATTATTAAAGTGAAAGCCATCACGAGCATTACCATAAAGAGTAATATTTGCCCGCTGTAGTCTGATTCCACTTTTCTCAAAACCAATATCAGGATTACGTCTAAAGCTATTTAATGGGGCATTAACGTCAAAATAATCAATCAAGATAAATTCCGAAAATAAATCGTAGTTGATATTAAAGTTTTGTTTATCAGTTACTAATATTAAATCGCCATCTTGAAAGCTTTTTAAGTTCAAATCACAGCTTCGATAACAAACTATCGGTTCTACCCAACCTAAAAGCAATTTATTTAAAGGATTATGATCACCATAAAGGCCATCCATAATATCTTCACCACGAAGTCTTTCAAAGGCATTTACACCTAAAAGTCTGCCAGTTTCACGAATTGCATAACTAGCACCATATTCGATAAAAAACTGATAACTCATAAAAACAAAATTATTTATTTTTGTCGGTGAATTTTGCGAGAAAGCATATTCTTTAGTAAAGGCTTCCCAAAAGGGATGATCTCTCTCAAAAGCTCGGTCATAAATAATATAAAGCGCATCAACATAACCATTATTATTAGCGTCAAAATCCGCAAGATCTAATTCGGTTGCGTTAAGAAATTCCTGAACCATCAACGATGATCCACGATTTAAAACAGTTCTTTCATAATCAAGATACGACCTGCTTAGTTGAAAAGGATTATAAATTTCAAAACTTAAATTTAATTTTCCACGCGAACTTTTATCATAGAATTGGCTAACTGATAAATTATTATATGCATTTCTGTTATTAAAAAGATTGTTAAGAGTCTCTATCATCTGGCTAGTATATTCTTCTGAACGTTCCTCAAAAAGCATAGGAATAACTAAACCTCTGACCTGACCTTCAGAAGGCATAACATAATTACCATTACTGTTATGAAGTTCCTGAAAGCTTTTTGGCATTTCACTGGCTTCAACTGTAACAAGTAAAATCATGGAAATTGATAAAATTCCCAATAGTAAAAATAATTTTTTCATCATTTTTACATAGCGTCTTTTCTAGATAAATCAACACGACCTTTTTCATCGATTTTGATACATTTAACTAATATTTCATCACCTAAAGAAACGACACTTTCAACAGTTTCAACTTTCTCTTTAGCTAATTTGGAAATATGGACTAAACCTTCACAACCAGGCCAAAGCTCTACAAAACAACCGAATTTTTCGATTCTGACCACTTTACCAGTGTAGATAATGCCAACTTCTGCGCTTTTTGTTAATGTTTCAATTCTAGCAATCGCTTTATCAATCCATTGCATTTCTGAATGCATAATATAGATTTTTCCATCTTGCTCGATATCAATTGTAACGTTGTTACACTCTTCAATAATTTTAGTAATAATTTTCCCACCAGAACCGATAACTTCTTTAATTTTTTCCGGATCAATCATCATTACTTTAACTTTAGGAGCATATTTACTTAATTCAGGACGAACAGTAGGAATTACTTCTTTCATGTGTTTAAGAATATCTAAACGACCAGATTTTGCTTGCGCTAAAGATTCTTTTAAAATCGCAGTTGTAATACCATCAATTTTGATATCCATCTGTAAAGCTGTTATTCCTTTTTCGGTACCAGCAACTTTAAAATCCATATCGCCAAGATGATCTTCCATACCTTGAATGTCAGTAAGAATTGTGTAGTTTTTGCCATCCATAATTAAACCCATTGCAATTCCGGCAACAGGAGCCTTAATTGGTACCCCTGCATCCATTAATGCCATTGTTCCGGCACAAATTGAAGCTTGTGATGTTGAACCATTAGACTCTAGAATCTCGGAAACAACACGAATTGTATAAGGGAATTCCATTTCATCAGGCATAACCTGTAAAAGTGCTTTTTCACCTAAAGCGCCATGACCGACTTCTCTTCTGCCCGGAGCCATATATCTTCCGGTTTCACCAACGGAAAAAGCCGGGAAGTTATAGTGTAACATGAAACGTTTTAAATCTTCATCTAAACCATCGATTCGTTGGTTATCGCTTTTTGCGCCTAAAGTAACAACGCTTAAACATTGAGTCTGACCACGAGTAAAGAGACCTGAACCATGTACTCTTGGTAATAAACCTACTCTTGAAGTAAGAGGTCTGATTTCATCACTTTTACGACCATCAGGACGCACTTTATCAGCCGTGATTAAGCGTCTGACTTCATCTTTTTCGATTTTATCTAAAGTTATTTTAACGGTTTTTAAATAAGCTTTTTTAGCTTCTTCATCTAAAACTGTTAATTTATCTAATTGCTTTGTAAAAACAGTTTGTTCGAAATGCTCTGTAGCATTAGCTTTGATTTCATCAATTTTAGCATATCTTTCTAACTTATCTTTAATTTTGATGGCTTTGATTAAATCCTTTGAAGCAAATTTGACGACTTCTTTAGCAACTTTTTCATCAACATTAAAAACTTCAAGATCCATTTTTTTAAGGCCGATATCTTTTTGGATTTTTAATTGAAACTGGATAAGTTTCTTAATTTCTTCGTGACCAAAAAGAATGGCATTAAGCATATCTTCTTCAGTAACTTCTTTAGCACCAGCTTCAACCATATTAATTGCTTCAAAAGTACCTGCAACCGTTAAATCAATATCAGAAATTAATAATTCATCTGGTGTTGGATTGATGATAAATTCCCCATTTATCCGACCAACAACAACCGCTGCGATTGGACCATTAAAGGGGATACAAGAAATTGATAATGCTAATGAACTACCAAATACCGATGTCATTTCCGGACTACAATCCGGATCATGACTTAATACATAGTTAATAAGTTGTACTTCATTACGAAAGCCTTCATCAAAAAGTGGTCTGATTGGCCTATCAATAGCTCTACCAGCTAAAATTTCCCGTTCAGTCGGTCTTCCTTCACGTTTTAGAAAACTTCCTGGTATTTTTCCAGCCGCATATAGCTTTTCCTGATAAACAACTGTCAATGGAAAGAAATCCAATGGTTTAGCTTGATTACTTACTTGAGCTGCAGAAATAACTACAGTTTCGCCATAATAAACTAATATTCCGGCACTTGCTTGTTTGGCAATTTCACCGACTTCAACAATTAGTTTTTTGCCTCTTAATTCATATTCATATGTTTTTTTCTTTTCAGTCATATAAATTCTCCTCATTTATACTTTTTATTATTATCAAACTATTATACCATAATATTATATATTATCCGTTTTTATTTGTCAAAAAGCAAAAAAAGAGCCTAAAGTTTGCTTTAGTTAGCAAATTTTTGCCTTAAAATAATAAAAGACCTCATACATAAGTATAAAGTCTTCTAGACTTAAAAATTAATCTTCCAATAACCGGATTTAGTAGAACCAACGCGCTCAATTATTCCTTTTTCTTTCATTTCTTTAATTTGATAATTAACTCCATCTCTAGTTAAATTTAAAGTTTGAGCTATTTCTACAATTGTTATATTTTTATTGGCAATTATCAAATCTAAGATTTTATTAGCGGTTTTTCGTTTAGTTTCTAGTGTAGTTTCTAGTGTAGTTTCTAGTGTAGTTTTTTCTTTAGTTGTTTTTTTTACGTTTTTATCAAACGGAATACTTACAATAATGGTGCTCTTACTAATATGATAAGACTGTTTTCCATAACTTTTAACTACAGCAGGTACTCCAAATCCCATTTGCTCCATTAAATTTAACTGTAAAAATATTTTAGATAATTCATCATTAACAGGTTTACTGACTCCGTTAAAAAAATCTTCTTCCGTTAAATTATTAGGAATCCCTCCGTTTGAAACAATCTCAATTCGATCGCTAAATACATAAACCGCCGGTGGAACTTTTTCAATCCACAAGTTATGCAAACAAGCATTGAACCAAGCTTCTCTAAAAGCCTCCATATCGAATAATCTTTCATCTATTCTATTTGGCGGCACTATTGTTGTCTTAGTAACATTTATTACATCACAATAATCAAAGGCTTTTTGCATAGCTAATAATAAACAAGTAAAGCCATACTCGTTTCTTTGAAGTATTTTACTTTTATCTGTTCCGTCAAACCTTGCGACTTTAATTGATAAATCATTTTCATCTGCCAATAGTTCTGCCAAATAATTATATTTTCCATCTTCGGTTCTTAGATTTAAATTTTCTTCGAATGTTTCTTCATTTATATGCTTTTTATTTTGTATAAAATAATTTTTCAAAATGCCAAATGTTAAATTCTTTCTGTGAGACGGAATTTCAGAAATAGTTGCTCGTTTTAAATTGTCAGAATTATATCTAATCGCAATTTCTTCATCATTTAAGCTCCTGCAACTAGTTCCAATCCTGACGTAACAACCGTTTGGAGATAAACCAAATTTTTTCAAATAATATAGATGCTTAATTCCCTTAATAACTCTAATTTCAACGACTAGTTTATTATTAATTAACTCAACAGAACTCTTAACTAATTCGGTTGCGGTAGGCAATATTTTAGTAGTTATTATATCAGCAATATTCCTTAATATTTCATCACTTCTATTTACACCGATAATATTACCAGTATCATCTATTCCAATATAAATAGTTCCACCATTAGTGTTCAAAAACGATATAATTTCTTTCTCAATTGTTTCAGAAAATTCTTTTTTTAATTCAACTACTTCAGATTCAATAAATTTCATCCTATTTCATCCCCATTCGTTATAAATATTATACTATGTTTGTATTACTTTAAAAAGTAATTTTTGGATTTTCAGCATTTTTTTCTTTGTTTAAATTAAAAAGAACTAATCCATTTAATCTGAATTAGTTCTTATAATTATATATTATCTTAATTTATCAAAAAACTTCTTAGCTTGCTTAACTGCACTATCAACAATTTCATCAAACTTCTTAGAATCAAAAAGTTTTAAATAGTTTCCATAACCATTATCGGAATTAATCAATTTTATTTCTTCCTCTTCAAATATTAAGGGCTCAAAACAAATATAATGCTCAGTCAGCTTTTTCTCTTTAATGCCGTAGTGTTTCCGAAGGTCATTTACTATTAATTTATCGCCAAAGTATTCTTGCTTTTTATTTAGCATCGCAAAACCGATAAAGGCACAAGGATCATGTTTATCCGCATTTAATTGCAAGACAACAGATACTCCAGCTTTCACATCTTTTTTTACTACATATGCAACATGAGCACAATCATCTTCAGCTTTATCAAAATCAAAATCGGTATAGTGTCTTTCTAGGTTGCCTCCAAACTTTTCATTAAAAGCTGTAAAAAATTTCTTTATAATTGCTTTTTGTTCATTCTTGCCATAAATACTAACGGCGTTCTTCATCCCTGTCCGCACTTTAATGGGTACATATCTTTGAAACTGCTTATAACTTTTCCAAATTTCCCATTTAGTTCCTAAACAAGTGCTTTGGGCAAAAAGATCACGGCTTTCATCGCGTTCAAATTCACTATCTTCCAACCATTTTAAGATATTGTAATACATCACATCACAATATTCTGCATCTGACTCCAAACCATGCATATAAGCATAGATTCCACCTTCAAAATCAACAAACTTATAAGGCGCAATCTCAGCTTCAGTAACATTATCATTTACCATGAAGTTCATACAAACCATACCACCATGAAAATCGGCACTTCGCTCAACATAATATATTGCCGAGTTGAAGAAAGCTTCTTTAAACAAATGTTTATTAGCCCAGGCCCATTGATTAAAGCCACCTTCATTCATAATATCATCATCCCACCAGACCCAGCCAGAAGTTACAGCCCTTCCAGAAGGTAAGTTTGTTATCATTACGTGCTGTTGTCTTTGCTTAAGCTTATCATGTACTTCTAATAATCGTATGAAACTAGATTTATTACCTTCATATTCCACATTAACAAGTTGTTGTTCAATTTCTTTGGCTGAATCATAAAGCTTTTTAACATCAGCTTCTTTATTGAAATCAATCTTTTCAATATGACGAATAAAAGTTAAAACAATTTGTTTCAATTCATGCAGCAGTGAAACTTCATTGTCAATGTCATCGACTTTTTTACTTAGCACATCCAAAACAATTTCACTGCCTGTTGAATTGAAAATTCGATTAATATCTTTAATACTAATGTTTAATTTTCTTAGAATCAATATTTGTTCCAACTTTTTTCCAGCTGTTTCATCATATAAACGATAGGCATAATCATTTGTACGACTACTAGTGATTAGTCCAATATCTTCATAATAACGTAATGTTCTTGCGGATATGCCATATTTAGTTGACATATCTGTAATCTTTGTTAGATTTTTCATTTTATTCTCCTGTTTTATTAGCATATCTTATTTTTCACGAATTTTAATCGGCACACATCTAAGTAATTGATGACAACCAAGACCTTCTTTAATTTCTGGGCAAGACCCGTAAATTTCCTGAGCTATTAAATAACGTGTTTTATCATATTCAAAATTGCTATTTTCAAGCCATTTCATAATTATGCGATACATCTCATCGCAGTATTCGGAATTCATCGGGTAATGTAATGCCGCATATAACCCTCCTACAAAGTCTATAAGCTCATATGGTGCGGCTTCATCACTTGTGACATTATCGTGTACGGTAATGTTCATGCAGGCTTTATCATAATGAAAATCAGCTCTTTTGTCAATGCAGTAAACAGGATTTTCGCCAAAGACCTCTTTACATAGATGCGTATTTTTCTTAATCCAACCTCCAAAATTATCTTCTTTAATTAAATTATCCCACCAAAGCCAACCAGATGTGATTGCCTTGGATTTTGGCAGGTTTATTAATAATACGCTTTCGTTAGATAATCTTTGATTATATTTTTCTGTCACCTCTAATAATCTGTTGATATCAGATGCAGTAATTTTTGATTCGGTTACCTTTATTGATTTTACTGTTATCATGTTTTTGTTTCCAGCAGTTACAGCCACGGGTGCGAAGATTTCAGCTTTTTCTGCGGCGGGCATAGCTGAAGGCCATACATGAGTATGGAAATGTTTGCCGTTGATGTAAATTTTGGCCTCACTATAATCTAGAACCCATGAAATTTCTGTATAATCATTCAAAGCTAATTTTTCCATGCGATACGATTTATGCTGACCTGTAAATATATCATTGGCATGGATGTAAAATAAACCATCAGTATCATGATTAAGGGCTAATCCGCCTTTATTATAGTGTAACCACATTTCGCTAGTTGATTTCAGTACAACATCCATTCTTAACGGAAGTTTGAAGCAATCACTGGTCTGAAGACCAATGTAATCCGCTTCTTCAAAACCTTCAGAAACAATAATCAGTTCTTTTTGGTCCGTTAAATAATATTTTCCTCTATAACCTCCTTCTGGTTCATCATCAAAATACCTTAAAGACATTTTTTCCAAATTCACGTTAGTAATGGATATATCCTGAATTTTTGTTAAATTACTCATTTTATTAACTCCTCCTGAATTTTTGTTTGAATCTATTTTAAATGCTTCCCCACAGTAAGAGTCAAGAGGTTTATTATTAAAAGTTCTTTTTTACTTATTATTTTAAAAAAAATTAATAAAAAAAGAATTAATCCAGCTATCCGAATTAATTCTTATTAGTTATTTACTTTGTTTATTGATACGAATATCAAGGCTTTGTGTAATAGCTTGATAACGTTTAAGATCTTCTCTTTGTAAGTAATTAAGAAGTCTTTTACGTTGTCCAATCTTTTGGAAAAGACCACGCTTAGAATGGAAATCATGCTTATGAACTTTTAAATGTTCCGTTAAAAGTGTCATTTCAGCAGTTAGAATCGCAATTTGAACAGCTGATGATCCTGTATCATTATCATTAATCCGATATTTTGCAATAATTTCCTGTTTTTGTTGTTTTGATAACATTTTTATTTCCTCCTTTAAATTTTTTTTATAACTTAAACCGAAATATGGGTTGGAGTTTCCCGTAACCTCAGAAATAAGCTTTAATAATTATACACTTTATTGCCTTAAAAAGCAAGTCTTTTTTTACATATTCTCTATAATTTATGAAATTCCGCAACATCAAGTACGAAAATTGTTGATCCACCAACATTAACTTCCATTGGTGTCGAGTTTAAAACCCCAAATTCGCTGACAACGGCATTAGGAACTAATTTTTTGCGTTTTGCAGAATCTCTTTGAATAATTTTAACGACATCAGGTACAGATTTATCGTCAACCCCGATAATCATTGTCGTATTACCACTTTTTAAAAAGCCACCTGTTGTTGCTAGTTTTGTGACCATAAAGCGATTGGCTATAAGTTCACTCATAACCTTATTCGCATCGTCGTTAGAAACAATTGCCATAACTAATTTCATTTATAACGCCTCCTGTTTTCCTTATTTTAACATAATTAAGCCAATTGTACAAGTATTATTGAAAATATATGCGTTTTCCTAGTAAATATACTTTTAGCTTGATTTCAAATTTTTTATAATATTTTTTTTATCATTATCAATAGCTTCTTTTAATGCTTCTAAAGTATTGAATTTTTTCTCTTCTCGGATAAAATTCAAAAATTCAACTTTTACTGTTTTTCCATAAATCTCCTGATTAAAATCAAAAAGATGTATTTCTAGTTTTTTATTTAGAGTACTGCTAACAGTTGGATTAAAACCAAGATTTGCCATTCCATCGAAACATTGATTATCTACCGTACATCTGACTTGATAGACACCGGCTTTAGGTAAAAAATAACCTTGATAATCAATATTAATCGTTGGAAAGCCAATTGTCCTGCCAAGCTTAAAACCTTCTACTACCTGACCTTCAATTTGATAATATCTCCCTAGGTATTTAGAAACTATTCTGATATCCTCATTAATTAATAATTCTTTTATTAATGTTGATGATATTCTTTGACCATTAATTTTTTGATCGTCAACGACATTTAAGCTAAATTCCTCTAAGTCTGTAATATTGCCTTTTCTTTGGTAACCAAAACGAAAGTCAAGACCGCAGGCAATTACTTTTATATTGTTTTTTTTAAGAAAGGCAATAAACTCTTCTTTACTTGCTTTCATGATATTAACATTATCGGTCAATATTACTAAATACTCAAAGCCTAAATCTTTTAGCAATTGAGCTTTTAATTCAACTGATGATAAATAATTATTGTTTTGTTCAAAAGTAATTAATGCTTTGGTTTTTTCTGTTAAGCTATTGATGATTTTTTGATGACCTAAATGAAGACCGTCAAAAAAACCAATTGCACAACTTAATTCAACGCTTTCTTGATTGAATACAGTTAATTGTTCTAGTTTTATTATTTTCATAACATCACCAAAGGTCGGTATTGATACTTTTTAATTGGCTGATAAATAGCGATTAACTCTTTATTATTATAAACCAAGAAATAGCTTTCGGTTTTAATTTGTCTTTCATCTAAGATATTGCCATTTTTTACGAGATTCGCGAGATAATCATTAACTTCTAACTTTGGATAATCCTTAAATAATTCTTCTAAGCTAATAATTTTGTAATTACCATTTTCAATTTCTTCCATCTTATAACTTTGTGCTATTTTAAAATCACCACTAGCCGTTCTTCTTAAAGCGCTCATTGTGGCGCACGTATTCATTTTTGCCGCGATATCTTCAATTAAACTACGCACATAAAGACCTTTTTCGGCTTTAACTTTAATAGAGAAATATTTTATATTTTCTTTTTCATAATAAGCTTCTAAACTAATTTCATGAATAATTGATACTCGTTCCTGACGTTCAACAGTAATATTTTTGCGGGCTAACTGATAAAGCTTTTTACCGTCTTGTTTAATCGCTGAATACATGGGTGGTAAATACTTATATTCGCCAATAAAACTAGCAATAACAGTCGCTAAATCTTTTTTTGTAAACTCTGGGACAAAAGTTTCTTCGATAATCTTACCGGTAATATCACCTGTATCGGTTTTAATGCCAAACTGACCAGTCGCATCATAACTTTTATTCTTTTCCATAAAGATATCGGCAAGTTTAGTCGCACTATTAACAAGAATCGGTAAGACACCAGTAGCTAATGGGTCAAGTGTTCCCGTGTGGCCAACTTTTTCGGCCCCAAGCAAATGCTTAACTTTATGGCCGGCTTTAAAAGATGTGATATCTTGGGCTTTATCCAAAATTATTATTCCGTTCATTATAGTCCTCATTTCAAGTAAGCTACAGTAACACCAGCTAAACCTTCACCTTGACCACCAAAACGCGTGCTTTTAATGTAAGGTGACTTTTTAAGGTATTCCTGGACTGCTTTTCTAACAGCCCCAGTCCCAAAACCATGAATAATTGAAACTTGCGTCATATTATTTAATACAGCCCGATCAATAAATTTTTCCAGTTCATCTTTGACATCTTCGAAACGAAAACCCCGTAAATCTAAAGAAAGCTTCAAATCTCTGGAAACATCCAGATTTATAAAAGCTTTAGGTTTCGTCTTTTCTTTTTTAACAGTCTTTCGGATAAAACGGATTTCATCATCTTTATAATTAAACTCTAAATTACCAAATCTTACTGTATAATTGCCTTTACTGATTTTAGTTACGATTCCTTCTTTCTGATATTGTAAGATTAATACCGTATCACCTAAAGTTATCGGTAGCTGTTCAGAATTGGCTTTTAATTCTTTTTTGCCAACTTCTTTAATCTGATGTTTTAGTTGCGCTAACTGAGGTTCCTTTAGTTCAGCGCTTTTTTTGATTTCTTCCAACTCATCAATTAATAAAGCCGCATCTTCTTTAATCTTTAATAAATACTTTTCGCCTTCAGTTTCTGCTTTTTTGAGAATAGCTGCTTCCCGATTATTTAACTCCTGAATTTTTCTTTCATAATCAGCTTTTAATTCTTCATAACGCAAACGATTTTTTTCCGCTTCTAGTTTTTCTTCCTGAATCTGATAACTATGGCTTTCTAATTTCGCAACTAGATTAGCAGTTTTATCATCGTTGATTTTTAAATTATCTTCTGCTTTTTTAATTATATCAGCTTTTAAACCTAAACGTCTGGCGATTTCAATCGCATTTGATTTTCCGGAAATACCAGTTATTAAACGATATAGTGGCGCAAAGGTTAGATGATTGAATTCCATGCTGGCATTAATGACATTTTCTGTCGCAAACGCATATTCCTTTAAATCCGGATAATGTGTAGTAGCGATTAAAAAGGCGCCAGTTGCCATAAAATGGTCAATGATTGCTTTTGCCAGGCCGGCTCCTTCTTTTGGATCTGTGCCACTACCTAGCTCATCTAAAAGCACTAATGAGTTTTTATCAGTAGCGCTAATGATTTGAATTATTTTAGCTAGATGCGAAGAAAATGTCGATAAAGATTGTTCGATTGATTGTTCATCACCGATATCGGAATAGATTGAATCAAAAACAGGTAATACGGAACTTTCTTCAGCCGGAATCAAAATACCTGTCTGCGCCATTAAAGAAAGTAAACCAACTGTTTTTAAAGAAACAGTTTTTCCGCCTGTATTTGGACCAGTCACAATAATCCCCCGATAATTTCTGCCAATTGTCAAATCAAGCGGCACTGCGGTTTCTGGATTTAATAAAGGATGACGGGCTTTATTTAATTGTAAAAACCTTTCATCAGTTATTTTAGGCATAAAAAAATTATTTTTAGTCGCATATTTGGCTTTTGCGCTAATGCAATCAAGAGTTGTAACATTAGTAATATTAAAATAAATATCATCAACATTTAAGGCAATTAAACTGCTAAGTAAAGCAATAATCCTCGCAATTTCCCGATTTTCTTTTTCTTTAAGATTCTGAATTCTGATACTTATTTCAAAAGTTTGTGCCGGTTCAATATAAACTGTTTGTCCAGATGAAGATTCATCGTGGATAATTCCCTTTAGAGAATTTTTGGCTTCAATTTTGACAGGTAAACAAAAACGATTGTTCCTAACAACAATCAGACTTTCCGATAAAAGCGAGCTATTTTTAATTAGAAGTTCATTTATTTTTTCCCTTAAACTATTTTCTTCTTTTTTTAAACCTTTTCTGATTTCTTTTAAAATATCAGAGGCATTATCTAAGACCGCTCCTTCTTCACTGATTTGTGCCTTAATTGTTTCAACTAGGTTGTCTAGAGACAAAAGCTCCAAATAAGGAGATAAAGCTATATAATCCATTTTTTCAGCTTTTAAAAAATTAAAAAAGCGCAGAATATTTTTGACTCCTTCTAAAAAGTTACGGATATCAATTATTTCCAGAAGGCTGATGCTGGCGCCAAGTTCAACTCTTTTAAGGGCTTCAGTAATTTCTGGACCAGTCGGAAAAGGAATAACTGAATAAGCAATTATAATTTTACGTAAGGTTTCCGTTTCTAAAAGTAATTCACGAATTTTGTCAATTTCATTAATTGGCTCTAACTCAAGAACTTTACGCTTACCATTAAGAGTTACTGCTTCTTTTTCAATAAAAGCGATTATTTTGTTTAGCTCTAAAGATTGAATATCAAATTTCATGTTTTCACCGCTTGTTTTTAAATCCTCTCTATTATTTTAACAAAAAAAATGATAAAATACTAGAGGGGGAATCTAATTTGGAACATTATTCATTAAAAATAAGTCAGGATTTTATACCTCTTATTAAAAATTTTTATCGTTCACAGCTAATTTCTTTGGAAAACGACTATCAAGCATTAAAAATCAAAAAAGACAAAATAACGATAACAGTTTATAATTCCGGCTCGGTTGTTATCTCGGGCAGAGATCTTTTAGAAACAATTATCGAAGTTGAAACTATCTGTAAAATTAATAATAATCCGGCAATCGGCTCAGATGAAGCCGGGACAGGCGATATATTTGGGCCAATTACAGTTTGTGCTTGTTATTTGGATACCAAGAATATTTCTGATATGCGTAACTCAAAGATAACAGATTCAAAAAAATTAGATGATCTTAAAATAAAAGAAATTGCCGAAAAGTTTATTCCGGAAGTAAAATACGCACTTCTTGTATTAGACAATAAGAAATTTAATGCGATTGCCAAGAAACATAATTTAAATGCGATTAAAGCTTTATTACATAATCAAGCAATTCTTAAACTTAAAGAAAAAATTAATGATGTTAGCGATACGATTCCAGTAATTTTAGATCAATTCTGCGAAAAAGATAAATACTTTTCTTATCTTGAACAGGAACAGAAGGTATATAAGAATATTGACTTCAGAACTAAAGCAGAAACTTATCATAAGAGTGTGGCGATGGCATCATTTATTGCTCGTTATATTTTCGTGGAAAGATTATCCGAAGCTGGAAAAAAAATTGGTATTGTGCTTCCTAAAGGCGCAAACAATGATGTTAAAAAATTAGCTGCTGAATTAAAGAAAAATCTTTCGCCAGAACAATATTTAACAATTCTAAAAGATAATTATCGGATTGACATCTAGAACTCTTGCGGTTCTTTTTTTCTGCTTTATGCAACAAAATTCGACATTAAACTGATGATTATTAAGATTTGTGATATAATATTAAATATCGAGGTGACTATATGAATATTTTAAGGGAACTAATCGCTGATTTATTTTCTAATCATACTTCTTTACCAGAGGCGCTCGCAAATTTTTTAGTATCCGCTTCTATGGGAGTTATTTGGATTATTTTAGGGATTATTATTTCACTTTTACTTAAGTTCTTTATTAAAAGACTACAAAAAAGAAGAAAAAAGGAATTAGCTAACCGTGAAAAAACAATTATTGCTTTAATCCTAAGTATTATTAAGATTGTCTTATGGTTCTTTATCTTAGTTTTAGTAATTGATGAGTTTGGCGTAAATATAATGCCAATTTTAGCTTCTGCGGGCATTATAATGTTTGCGGTAGGCTTTGGGGCTCAGGAAATGATCAAAGACTTTCTAGCAGGCTTTTTCCTTATTTTTGAACAGGCCTTTAATGTCGGTGATATCGTTGAAATTGGTGGTTTTAGAGGCACCGTGATTGATATAGGTTTACGCCGAACCAAACTAAGAAATTTTCGTAATGAAGTACAAATTATCAATAATGGCGATATTCGTCTGATTACCAACTTCTCTTTAGATGTCTCTATCGGAATGGTAGAGGTTGTAGTGCCAAAACGCTTTGCGTATGAAACTTTTGAAACACCGGAATTTAAGTCGCTTTTAGCTAAATATGAAGGTAATGAAAATATATTGGCTATCCCTGAAATTATCGGTATTACTTCTGATGATATGTTTACTTATGTTTTAAGGCTAACATTTAAAGCTAAAAATAGTACACATATTCCGATTGAAAGAATACTTAGGGAAGATGTTCTAACTTTTATAAGAGAAAAAAGAAGTTCAAAAGAATTTTAATTTATTGATAAGACCTCGGCAATTAAGTCGAGGTCTTATGTTTTATAAGTATGTAATGGGAATGACTTTATCATTTTTTTCTAAAGTCACTAATTTATCATATAAACAAATAACGCCTCCAGAAAAATAGAGTTTCCTATTCCAAAAAAAAGAAAAACTCATAGTATAAAACTATAAGTCTTCCATTTAAAGTTTATTAAGCTATTTGAGCAACATTAATTCTTATTGTTTGTGAATCACTATTCTCAAATACCATCGCTATTAATTCAGCCAAAGTATGATTTCTACCATTAAAAAAGTAAGTTGTCGCAAGTCCAGCTTCTTCGAATTGATCCTCAATTTCCGCAATCATCCAGTATTCCAGATTCGAACCACTAAAGAGAGTGAAGCTAACTATATAATCTTCAGCTAAATAAAAACTTAGATTAATTAAAGCCCGTGACTGAATGGTAATGAAGTCAATGTGAATGGTTCCTGATGGATTAAATTGGTGATTGATTAACTCATCAAAGCTTAAAATCTGACCATTAATTATTACTGAATAAATTACACTAGTTATGCCAAGCCAATGATAAATATCTTCTAACATTTCATTAGTTAATTTACCATCCCAATTAATGGATAAGGCAATATTATGGAAAAATGAGCCATCGACATAAAATAACACCGCAACATATGGTTGTGCTTCCTTAAAAACATCAATTACTATAGTTCTACCACCGATAAAAGTAAAATTATAAGCCTTAAGTTCATCTAAAGTTAATAACAAACCTTCAATTTCAAATGTTAAGGCATGTCTTATACCGTCAAAGTTTTCAATAATAAAGGCGATATCTTCTTCCGTTAAGAAACCATTCCAATTATCAAATTTATGAAGCGTAAACCAATTAAAATCAAGAAACATTTCCCGTCTTTGGGTACGATGAACAGTGATGTTTACTGTTTTATAATTAATAACTGCAAATTGATGATTAATTAATTCTTCAAATGTCAGTATTTCACCAGCAATTTCAAATTCAAATGTGAACTCATCAAAGAGAAAATGGTATTTAAGTAAATTAATATTAGCTTCTGTTAAGAAGCCATCCCAATTTTCTTCATGGAAAATCGCTAAAATTTCTGGCGTATTCCAATTTAAAAATTCTAAGGTCATTCCTGGATTAAAGATATAGAGAACATCAATAGTTAATGTTTCATTGGCTTCAAAGTAAAAAATATAATTAGCAATATCTAAAGAGTCAATTTTAATGCCATTAATTAAATAAACAACGTTTCTTGTTTGATTACTTTCACCAAAGGCATTAACAAGCCATTCGTGCTGAAACCAAGAAATTGTTCCTGTATGCGTAATTCCTACGGCAACCTGATTAGTCTCTGAAACGAAATTTAATTCCATTCCTTGTAGCTCAAAGATAACTTCAATCGCAAAAATTCCATCTGAAAATGTAAAATTATGAGTCGCTAATTCTGTAACTGTTAATCTTATTCCGTCAATTTCAAACCAAACCTGATAAGCCGTATGATGATTTATAAAATTATTTCTAATTTGATTCATATCGAAAATCGTCAAAATCCCATTCCAATTATCAAGCTTATTAATTGTTAAATTAGCAAATGGACTGCTAAATTCTAGAAACATTCTTTCTCTTGTTACATAAGTGACTTCAAATAAGAACAATCCTGGGGTTGTATCAAAAACAAAGCTACTTAATTCCTGATGAGTAAATGTCAGACCATTAATATGATAAAGTAAAGTCGTATTAGCCGTATTCATCCGGTTTAAATCAGTTAAATTAGCTGTTGTTAGGGTTCCGTCCCAACTAGCTGGCATAACGAAACCAGTTAATCTTGTAGGCGCTGGTGCTTGGAAAAGTAAGTGCGCTTGCGTTACTCTTCGCATACTTCCTAATGTTTGTGCCCCAGCATTAAATGATAAAGATTGTGTGCCACCATTAGTAAAATGGATTGTCACATTATTACCACTTACTGTATAGTGGAATGTTCTGAAATCACTTTGAATCATTTGAACTGACCAAAACCATGACCAAACGCCACTGCCATCCTCATTAAACTGAAAAACGCGTGGTCTAGTGGCATTATCCGTCCAGGCACCGATTATAGCTGTAAGTGCAGGACTTGTGATAGCTTGCCAGACGGCATATAAAGTTGTATCGACATTAAGATTTTGAATAAATTGATCAACAAAAGTTCGATCTTGCCAATTATATAAATCCAGAAACGATCCGTCTTCAGTTAAAGACCAGCCTAAAAATTTATAACCTGGACGATCTAAGAAAAGTGGCAAATGTGAAGTCAATAAAAATTGGACTCCATTTTCAGCGGGAACGAAAACTGGCGCAACTGAATCACCACCAAATGTTTCAAAGTAAACAGTGAAATTTCTTCTTGGCACCGCAAATAACATAAAATGTTCAGTTGGAATAAAATCTAATCCACCAGTAAAAGGAATAGTTAATTCCTGATCATGATAAAGTGTTAACTCATTTAAAGCCTTTATAACAGCATAATCCTGTAAGTTTCTTAAAGGGCTTCCTGCCATAAGTCTTTCATGTCTGAAAGTATGCCAACCATTGTTAAAGGTTAAAATTTGCACTTCATTCGCAACATTTTCCTGGAACACTCTTATTTCAATATTACCTCTGTTATCTGGAATAAAGTGGAAATTAATCAAATCTTCAAAAGTCATAAAAAGACCATTTACCTCAAAAGTTAAGATATTATATTGTCCTTCAAAATTATCTCTGATTTGTTCAATACTATCTGTTGATAAAAAGCCATCCCAATCATCTGGGTAGTTAAGTGTGAATGAACCATTCCAATGTTCGTCATAAAAATTCAGATTAATAAATTCTATATATTCCAAATTAATAAAGATTGACAAGACTTCTTCATTATAAATAAATGTATGTAAAGCTAAATTATTAAAAGATAACCTTTGATTATTTACATAAAACCAAACGCGCATATGCGGGAAACTATCTAACCAAAAAGCATTGTAAATAGCATCTAGGTCTTCTGATGAAAGTCTACCATCCCAGCTTTCATCTTTCGTTAGCTGGAAACTAGTATTTAACAAATCGCTGAAGAAATTAAGCGTCATTTCGGTTACTATATCTTCTACAAATGTTACATTAATATCTGATGTTAGTTCAAGCCAATTATGGTTATAAATAATACCATCAATAAATACCTCAGTTATAGCCGGTGATAAAATATTAATGTGGAAAAATACATTTACTGGTATACGAGCTGAGCTTACACTATGAATAAAAGTATCGACACCCATATAATTATAATGAAGCATCCAGCCATTAGGTGTAGCAAATGTTACTTCAAATGTATCGCGCATATGAACTAAAACCGTTACTTCAATTGCTAGGTTCATAAGATATAAATAGCTCTGACCATCTTCTGTCTCTAAGAAAACCGCAAGACGATTACCATCATTAAAACCCTCTCTAAAGGCTCTGGCATTTAAATGTAACTCACCAAAACGTTCTCTTTCTTCGACTCTTAAAATATTACCAGGATTGTCCGCATCAACATAAACAAAACTTAATCTTTCTGTTAAAACGAAAACCGGGGTTAACCATAAATCTTCTGTAAGATTATAAAAACCAGTAATCATCCGACCAGTGTTTTCATCTTGCCAATGGCTAAAGACTAAACCAAATGAGAAAGCCACTTCACTTAAGGCCGGAGCTAAAACAATTGGTCCATCTGCTAATCGCCATGTATCAGGATTATTAAAATCAAGATCATAAAGCTGCCAGTTGTCGTTGTTAAAGTGAATTTCAAAAATAGTTCTTTGAAACATAGCAACTAAAACTGTATCACGGAACAAGTTTAAGCTAGTCACAAATTCGCCAGCTGTCTGATCAAACCAACCAATAAAAATCATTTCTTCTGACACTGCTTCCGGGCTAATCGGATTACTTAAAACTATTATCCCGTCATGAACATCCCAAATTTCAGGGTTATTATAATCAATATCGCTAAGCCCCTGATTATTATCAAACGAGATATAAAAGATACTTGGTACAAATTGCGCTAATAATCTTAAATCACTAGTCAGATTAGATAAGGTTTCTACTCTTTGACCAGTAGCCACATTAATCCAACCAGCAAAAATCATCGCTGAATTTAAAGCTTCATCACTAGTAGGGTTTACTAAAGTAATCAAACCATCTGAGGCGCGCCAGGTAAGAGGGTTATTACCGCTATCTAAATCACTAAACGTATTACTGACATATTCAATTGAAAAGACAACTCTAACAAAGATTGCTTGTAAAGTAATATCACCTGCTAAATCATTCAAATAAGTAACTGTTTGAAAACTTTCATTAACCCAATGAGAGAAAGCATAACCAAGGCTAGTAGCTTCTGCGGAATAAGCAGCGACTAATAAAATACTTCCTTCAGTATAATTCCAGGTATCAGGATTAGAATTAGCTAAATCTGAATAGTCGGAGGTATAAATTATATTAAAGATTGGATGTACAGAAATTTGAATATCCGAGGTCACAGTAATGCCATCAAATGTATAGGAAACTGTAATAACTGTATCGCTAATCGTTAATACAGTTTTATCTAAGCTAAAGCCAGTAACTACTTCTGATTTATCATCGTTAAAAAAAGCAGTAACAATCATACCGGTTGTATCAAATGATTCGCCATCAGCATAACTTGTTTTAAAGGTTCCAGAAACTTCAATCCTAATTAAAGCTCTGACATTGACAGTAATTGTTACTTCAACGGTTTCTGTGACACCAGCAAATGTATAGCTAACAACAATATAAGTATTAGTTAAGATTAAAGCTGTATTCGTATAATTAAAATCTGTTACAACTTCTGATAAGCCATTATCAAAAAAAGCAGTAACAATCATGCCAGTAGGATTAAAGATTTGTCCTTCGACATAATCTGTCTTAAAGCTACCACTCACTTCAATTCTTTCCAGTGTTTTAGCGATAACATTAACAGAAATTTCAGCGCTTCTTGTTATGCCATTATCTTCATAACTGACAGTTACAAGAATATCTCCTAAAGCTAAAACAGTCTTATCAAGTGTAAAATTAGTAATAACATTACTTGTATCGTCATTATAAAAGGCCGTCACAATCATGCCCGTCGCATCAAAACTTTCGCCTTCGATATAATTGGTTCTAAAAGTTCCTGATACTTCAATCCGTTCTAAGGCTCGCGCAATCACATTAATAGAAACCTCAGCAGTTTTTATGATACCATTTTCTTCAAAAGAAACTACAACAATACTATCGCCTAAACTAAGTATTGTTTTATCTAATGTAAAGTCAGTAACAACTCTGCTTGTACCATCATTAAAAAAGACTGTCACAATCATTCCTGTATCATCAAAGCTTTGACCTTCAATGTAATCAGTTCTAAAAGTACCTGTTATTTCAATCCGTTCCAGTGCTTTTTCGATAACAGTAATTGCCAGCTGATATGTTTTAGTTGTAGCATTTTCTTCATAACTAATTAAAATATATGTATCTGCTAAAGTTAAAGCCTGATTGTCATAAGTAAAGTCCGTTATAATTCTTGAACTATTATTGTCATAAAAAGCCGTCACAACCATGCCGGTAGAGTCAAAACTTTCACCTTCAACAAATATTAAGCGATTCGGGGCAGTTGTTACTGAAATGCTTTCTAAACTCTTTGCGACAACATTAACGCTTATTTCATAAGTTTTAGTAATGTTATTTTCAGTGTAACTAACAATAATGTATTCATCTTCAAGTGATAGGTATTGCTTGTCAATCGTAAATGCTTGAACTACTTCTGATTCACCATTTTCATATAAAGCGGTCACAATCATACCCGTAGGATCAAATCTTTGACCTTCAATATAATCGGTTCTAAAACTTCCTGTTACACTAATTGCTATTAAATCCCGAAGCTCATTGACAATTACCGGCACTTCTAAAGTCTTTGTGACTTCACGATAAGTGTAAGAAACAACTACATTAGTATCTCCTAAAGAAAGTATACTTCTGTCAACAGTAAAATCCGTAACTACAGTTCTGGAATCATCGGAGAATAAAGCGGTAATAACCATACCGGTTTTATCGAATGTTTCTCCTTCTAAATAAATAGTTCGATCAGGCGAACTTGTTAATTCAATATCGACAAGTACTTTGTCATTGTTAATAATCGATGAAACGATAATTATTCCTGCAATAAGTAAAATAAAAACTAATTTACCAATTAATGCAAGCCTTATATATTTTTTATTCATAAATTTAAAACTCCTCAATTAAAATTAATACTGTCTATAATAGTATTGTAATACCAAAAAAATCTATCACAGTTATCCATAAATATTATAGCTTTTACACTAAATTATCAAATATTGGAAATGAATTTTAATCGGGTGGTTTTCCTATTTTTGAAGATTTAGTTAAAAGAGTGGTTTCAATCATATTCTTATCCTCAATTCTTTAAAATGAAATTATAACATTATTCGACAGTAAAAACAAGCAAAAAGCTCTATTAATTAGTATTAATTATATAATAATAACCAATATTGATATTTTTTTTATAAAAATAAGGATTTTGGAGTATTATTTTCTTATTTTAATGTAAAAATTATAAAGTATATTGGACAGCTATAATCTTATATTAATAGTTGGCTCTAGCTTAAAAGCGCTAAGAATTGATTTCACGAATCTCTCTATTTTCAAGTAAATAATACTTATGACCAGGCGTTTAGCACCTCTCATAACCAAAATCATTGAAGTTTATATGACAAAAAGAAAAAGCAGAAGATTTTTATGTCTTCTACTTTTTGGATTTATTGTTTTGTTAAGTTCTGTAGTCTGCCGTAACACTGCTTTTGATTTTGTGTATGCAAATTTGAAGATATTATAGCTTTGTTTCTAATTGCTCCTTTTCGCTTTGGGTCAAAGCCAATCGGCCATTTAGTTTTTGAATTATATGATGCTCCTTCAAAACGTGCTTCATTTATGCCAATGCAAGTCGAAAAATTCGCTCCGCAAAGGTTAGCATTATAAAAATCTGTGCTAGCAATATATGAGTTGCTTAAGTCGGCATTTTGGAAATTCGCCTTGTCACATCTCGCGCCAGCCAAAGTTACCGACAAAAGCAAACCCTGTGCCAAGTTCCATGATTGTTTTTGCAATATTGGCAACAAGTTCTTGCTCAATTTCACGCTCAATAATTCCCTCTCTTGCTTCAACAAAGTCGAACACATAAGGGTTTTTAAGAGTTTCTTGTGCCAGTTCGCTTTGCGGTGATAACAATGTCCGTTCAAAATTGGTAGCCTTGTCCGCTATGGCTTGCCGCTCGAATAGTTTTATGCTTACTTGGTGCATTAGTACATTCCTCGACCAACCATTTTCTAAGGCTTTATCTGCATACCAAAGATACATAGCTTTATCCGATACCTTGTCCATAAGTAATTGCAAATGATACCACGTTAATTGTGCAAGTGCCGCTTGCACAATTTCAGCTTCGGGAAACAGCTCCGCAAACTTACGCATATATTTCAAGTTCCGTACAGAATATCCCTTTGCGTTTGGAAACTCTAACTTTATATCACGAGCGAGGTTGTCAATGAATTTATTGCCCCACACGCTGTTTTCGATTATGACATTACCGATATTCCAATAAAGAAATATCAATTCACGATTAACACCTAAAACAGCTTTGTATTGAGTCGCTTTAATTCGTTTCTTTATATCCGCTAAAACATCGAAATATTCTTTATTGTTCATTAACATTTATTTTCACCAACTTAATTTTCATATTTATTATACCATTTTATTAAACCGGCAACAACATATTTTTTTTCTTCTCAGACAAAAGCGTCGTCAACGGCGAAATTATTCATTAAAGCAAAGCTTCATCGATTGGTTTGGTAAATCGATAGAAGATTTTATCGGTTCTTTTCTTTGGCAGCCTATCCCCCCCCTTCACTATGAATTTCAGTAATTAAGTTGAAAAGAGCCTTTTAGATAAACTTAAAAAAATTTCTGACCTTAGGTGATAAAA
>WRBM01000014.1 GCA_009784525.1 Erysipelotrichales bacterium
ATGAAGTAATTCAGAGTTTGAGGAATAGCGGTCTAACAATACCTTTACGATTACAAGTTCAACTGTAACTTCGTAAAAAGGGGGCATCGGCCCCGTATCGAAAATTTATTTTCGTTTTGTTCTTAACTTACTACTAAAGATTGTGAAAAAAATCAAATCTTACATGCAAAAGTAGTTGCTCTACTTAATCTGTTAGAAAATCCTATAGATTTGATATACATACTAAATTTAACTTAAAATTTATTATCACGGGAGATGTTATTAATGAATATTTTAAGGCCGATTATAGCCCAACTTGAGGCTTATAATAATAGAGATATTGATTCTTTTATTTCAAATTTTCATGAAAACTGTATTTGCGAAGATGGTGAAGGTAAAATCCTTTTATCAGGTAAAAAGTCCATGTATGAATCATACAAAAAGTTATTTGAAACATCGCCTGAACTTTACTGTAATTTAGCTAGCCGCACGATTGTAGGCTCGTACGTTCTTGACGAAGAAAGAGTAACAGGTAGGGCAGGTAGTAGTATTGAAAGTCATGTGATTGCTATATACAGAGTGGAAAATGAACTTATTGTTCATGTTAGGTTTTTAAAATAAACTTGAGAAAGTGCAACCCTAATTATCTATTTTAATCTTTCTAAGGGGAATATAACTATTTGAAGGGTTGACTTTTTATTAAATGTAAGAAAGCAATTTTTCGGTTTATCTATCTTCAAAATGCAAGATTACCATAAAGTTGAGATTAAGCAATTTATGGATTTACAAAAATTTTGCATAAACCGAGAGTAAAATACTTTTGAATCCAACAATGATCGGTTTTAAATTCGATTTTTTCTTTTAAAATTTTCTAAAGTTTGATATAATAGTTTTTATTGTGTGAGAGGTTTTATATTATGGAAAAACGAACTGGCAAGTTTATTATTACAAGTTTAATTATTTTAGTTGCATTAGTTATAAATGTTGTTATTGGAATGCAGCTATCAGATCAACCGATTTTGGCTCTGATTATGATTTTTGTTGGTATGTTTATCATAGGATGTGCAGTCATTAATAACTTTATAAGGGTAAGAAGAATTAAACAAGAAGTCCTAGGTCTTGATCCTTTAATATTTTCAGAAGAAGTCGAAAAATTGCGATCAGAAGGAAGTGACGGATTTACTCTTTATCGAGATGTTTTCCAAAAACTCTATAAAGGTATTTTTATTTATTACCTTTTGATTGCTTTAGTCGCTAATATCGTTAGCCAAGGATTTTTGATTCTTTATCTTCATTATAATGGTCCGTCTATCATTGGGACAATTATTTTTACGATTGTTCAATTTATCCTAATTTTTGAACTTATGCCAAATACGACAGAATTGGAATCTTCTTTAGAATATTCATTAGATTCTAAAACTTATCCTATTCTTAATGAAACAGTGAAAAAGGCCGCAACTTTACTTAATGTTAATAAGAACATATCGTTAAGTATAATGCCAGAAAATAATGTAGTTATCTGGGAAACTACTAGTTGTATAAATATTGCAGTAGGTGTCTTTATTATTCGTTTGTTATCTGAATCGGAATTGTTTGCTGTCATGATTCATGAGATGGGTCATGCTTTAAATGGTGATTTAACAGTAGCTAAAAGAATCAGTAATCTAGAAAGACTTTCTTCTGGTTTAGTTGCTAAATTTTTTGCTTCTTCATTATGCATTCAAGTAGGTGGTTATGCTGAAAAACTAAAGCTTGCTTTTAGCAAACTTGCTGAGGAAAAAGCAGATTTAATAGTTAAAGAGAATGACTATGCCAAAGAATATATTAATGGGTCGGCTAAAATAGCGATATTTGCGGACCTTTATCTACTTTCCTTAGCAGAGAAGAATTTTTATGAAAATGAAGAATGCCCTACCAGTTATTACGAAATGCTTTTTGATAAATTTCTAATAGAGTATGATAAAAAGAAAGATATTTGGCACAAAAACTTACTTAAGACTTTTAGACCACGCTTAGATAGTCATCCTTCATTTTCTGAACGCATGATAAATATGGTAGTTTCCGATTTTTCGATTAACTTTGAAGAGTTTAATGTAGAAGCTGAAAAATGCTTTAAAAAAGCGGATGAGTTTGTGCTTCCAGGCCTTAAAGAAGAATGGTGGGAGCTTAGAGAAAAACACTATCTTAGCTATAAAAGGCTAGTCGAAGATTTTGAAAATGGCAGTACAATCGAATTATCCGAAGTTGTAAGAGCTTATGAAGCTTTGTGTCAATATGATAAAATGTCTTCTTATTTAGATAAGCTGCTGGCAAGAAATTCACAAAATGCTTTTGCGCTTTATCGCAAAGCGATTATTTTGGCAAGCAAATTTGATGATCAGTGTATCGATTTATTTGTTTCGGCGATTGAGCAGGATTTTACTTTAACAGAGGGTCTTCAATTATTAAAAACTTATTTAACATGCTCAGGTAATCAACTACGTTACGAGTCTTTATTTAGTTGGAGCGATAAAATAATGCTTGATTCTTTTAATTATGCTAAAATTGAGCAGACAGCTGCAGAAGAAAATTTTGCGCCTTGCGATTTAGATGAAGAAACAAAAATAAGATTAACAGAAAAATTAATTGAAGCCGATATTCTTTGGTGTCAAATTATTAAGGTTAAAACTTGGGAAACACCTTTGTATATGGTATTTTTGATGGCTAATTCAAAAATGCATAATGCATATGAAAGAGCCTATGATTTGTTTGCTCAGGAAAAAATTCATTTCATAGTATATCCGGAAGGTTTCAACCTGAGAGCCTATCGGGCTGCGAGAAAATTAAAACTTCCTGTACTTTTTAATAGGCGATTTTTTGAAAAAAGTGATATAAAAGAAATTTCCAAACGCCGTCTGGCACCTATTTTATTTAGTAAAAAAAAGGTTTTAAGTGGAGTAGTAATGATTATAGGTTTTTTCGTTATAATGGCTTTCCTTATCTTATATGAAATTATAAATGTACCTGATTTTATTATTATTGTTGGCATAGTTTTACTATTGATTGGATCAATAGGTTTATTAATTACGCGAACAAAACACGAAAAACCTTTCACTTTGCCTACATATCACAAGCACATGGAAAATGCTTGTCCCCCATGGCGAAAAAGAATTGATACAAAAACAATTTTCACAGACAAAAAGAAACAAGCTGTTTTGGAATATCTGAAAGTTATTGGTTACAAAAAATGCACTAAAAACGAGCTGTTATTTACTAATAGCTATCAGATAGGAAGACAAACTTTTATTTCAAATATTATTTTGCAAGTTATTGACGGAAAGTTAGAAATTGAACTATTTGTTAAAATAAAAAATGGTGGAAAAATTCAGGAATACCCTCTTTCAAATCCAATTGGCTCATCTAAATATTTACGCCAAGTTGCGGCTGTGATTCTAGAAATTATTAATGCCCCCGCTGATGTTGAGAAGTTTTAATAGACAAAGGCAGTTTCAGGAACATTTAGTTATGAGTATTATAAATTGGTGAAAGTGGTTTTGGTGATTTAGAATGTGCATAATAAATAAAATCAGCTTTACGGCTTAACGAAAGTATAGGATTAGTGAAATCTTTCTTTTGTGGCAAGAAAATCAAATCCTGCTTTTCTTTTTTAAGCTTATTTAAATATTTTCGGCCAGATTCATTAAAGCCGAGGATATTAATATAGGGCACTGGTTCAAGTTTAAATATGTCTTGTTTAAATTCGGTAAGAATACTAATGAGGGTTCTATTTATTCGATTAGCAGTATAACGTTTGGTTTGGATAGAAGCTATAAATTCATTATAATTATTGACTAACTTTTTTTTAAATAAATTTTCTATTCCTTCATTAACATGAAGATAGTCTTTAAGCTCATTTGCTTCAGTAGTGCCTAACTTATAATGTAATAAAGAAAAAAAATCACTTAAGTCAGAGAAGCCATATTTATTTTTATAGTCTGTAACTTCTTTTGGCACATAAAAACTAATGTCATCTAAATTTCTTAAAGCTGTGGCGCTAGCGATAGAAGAATCGTTAGGAGTTGTATCACGATGATTGCTTTTTACCCTTTGGATAGTATAAGGCTTTAAATTAGCTTTTAAATTCTCTATAGCTTTTAAATAGGATATTCCTAAAATATCATTTGATTGGATATTTTCATCAATCGTTTTCATTGAGCTTTGACTATAAGATAAGCCTTTCTTTAAATTAGCTTTTAAAGCCTTCTGATAATTGACTGTTTTAGCATAATCAAGTTTTTCTTGTAGTTTTTTTAAATCATTTGCTTCCGAACCAAAACAAAAATCAGTAACAGATAACTGTTCAAGAAGTGAGATTGCTCCATAAGCAAAATAGTCAGCTTGTTGGTTAACATAAGGAAAAGGGATTTCTACAACTAAATCAACACCGTGATTTAAGGCTAATTGCGCCTTATGATATTTTTCAATTGAAGATATAGCACCGCGCATTGTAAAATTGCCACTTATTGTCGCAATCAGACAATCTGGTTTTAAAAGCTCTCTGGTTTTTTGGATATGGTAAATATGCCCATTATGGAAGGGGCTATATTCAGTAATAATGCCAGTAGCTTTCATTTTAATCACCTAAAGAAAATTATATCACGAAATGCGGAAAAAACTTGACATTTTGTGAGAATAAGATATAATATTTATTGCTGGAGTGAGGTAAATGAAGTTGCATCTTTTTGATTTGCACAAGTTAGACGTGCCTTTAAAGCTAAAAGATGAGCTAACTTTTACTCGTGAAGAGTTTAGAAATGATGATTTAATCGCCATTTCTAAAATTGAATTTAACGGTACTCTGACAAAGCTTGACAAGGATCAGTTTTTAGTTTCTTTGAAAGCGTCAGGTTCTTTAAAAATGCGCTGTGCGGTAACATTGGAAACGTTAGTTTTGCCTTTGGAACTGGAAATCGGTGAAATTTTTGCTTTAGAGCCGGAACTAGAAGATGATAGTTATCCGATTATCGATAATGAAATTGATATTAGGGAATTACTCTTCGAAAATGTTTTATTAAGTATTCCAATGAAAGTCGTCAAGCCAGGTTTTGAAGATTATTATGGGGATAAAGGCGAACGCAAAGTAAACGAAAACTTTGCCTCGCTTAAAGATTTTTTAAAAGATAATAATGGAGGTGAAGAATAAATGGCAGTACCATTCAGAAGAACGTCAAAGTCCAAAAAACGGATGCGCAGATCACATCAGGCATTAACTGCACCGGGCATGATTGTTTGTCCAAGCTGTGGTGAAATTAAACTTTCTCATCGAGTTTGTGGTGTTTGTGGTAAATATAAAGATAAAGAAATCGTCACAATTAAAGAGAAAAAAGATGAATAAATAATGAAATAGATGCGGAAGGCATCTATTTTCATTTTATAATAGAAAAAGACTTGCTTTTTAAGCGTTAATAATTTACAATATTCATATCAAGATTAAAGAAGAAACGGAGATATTTATGAAAATTATTATTAAAGATAACTATAATCAAATGTGTGAAGAAGCTTCCAAAGTTATGAAGGAAGTTATTTTGAAAGAAGACGTGATTCTGGGCCTAGCAACAGGTTCAACGCCGATTGGCTTATATAAGCTTTTGGTTGAAGATCATAAAACTAATAAAACAAGTTATAAAAAAATACAAACAGTCAATTTAGATGAATATGTCGGAATCCCTCAAAATCATGAACAAAGCTACTTTACTTTTATGCATGAGCAGCTTTTTAACCATGTTGATATCGACCCAAAAAATATTAACTTACCTCGCGGTGATGTTAAAGACCTTAATAAAGAGTGTCAAAGATATAATGAACTGCTAGCGAAAAAAATCGCTGATATTCAACTGCTTGGTATTGGTGGTAATGGTCATATTGGCTTTAATGAGCCAGGTACAGCTTTTGACTCAGTGACTTATATCACTGATTTACAAGAAAAAACAATCCAGGATAATTCACGTTTTTTTGATAAAATTGAAGATGTTCCGACTAAAGCTATTACTATGGGAATCGCTAATATTATGGCGGCTAAAAAAATATTACTTTTAGCTTCAGGCGTTAATAAAGCTGAAGCAATCAAAGAATTAGTTTTAGGTGATATCAATATTAATTGCCCGGCAACTGTGTTAAGAAATCATCCGGATGTTGTGATTATCGTTGACAAGGACGCTGCGTCTTTACTTTAATGCATAAAAGCGTACTATTAGAAGAAGCTATAAACGCCTTGGCCGTCAAAAAAGACGGCCTTTATGTCGATTGTACTCTAGGAATGGGTGGACATTCCGGCTTAATCGTTAAAAGCCTCGTAAAAGGGCATTTATATTGTTTTGAGCAAGATCAGGAAGCTATTATGATTGCGAGTGAGAAGTTAAAGTTTAATAATGTTACGATTATCAATAATAACTTTCGTCATATCAAAGAAGAATTAAATAAACTGGGTGTAACTAAAGTTGATGGAATTCTTTATGACTTAGGGGTATCGTCCCTACAATTTGATAAAGCAGAAAGAGGCTTTAGTTATCGCTTTGATGCGCCATTAGATATGCGGATGAACCAAAGTGATACGTTAAGTGCTAAAACGATTGTTAATGAATATTCATTTTCAGAACTACTTTATATCTTTCGTACATATGGCGAAGAGAAGTTTGCCAAAGAGATTGCCCGTAATATCGAAAAGAAAAGGCAGCTGAAATCAATAGAGACAACTTTTGAATTAGTTGAGATTATTAAAGAAGTCTTACCCGCGAAAGTTAAGAATGAAAAAGGTCATCCAGCTAAAAAAGTATTTCAAAGTTTAAGAATTGCGGTAAACGATGAATTAAAGGCTTTTGAAGATTCTTTAAAAGCTGCAGTTGAATTATTAAATAAAGATGGCAGGCTTGTTGTTATAACCTTTCATTCTTTAGAAGATCGGATTTGTAAACAATTCTTTAATGAGAAAAGTACGGTTTTTGTGCCTAAGAATTTACCGATAAAAAAAGCTCCACAGGCTGATTTTAAGGTTATTACAAAAAAACCGATTTTGCCTGGTACTGTGGAGATATCAGATAATAATCGTAGCCATTCCGCTAAGATGCGCATTTTATCTAGAAATTAATTTAATAATATTACCCCCTTATTAATATACTTAATTGATAAGGGGGTCTTTATGAATTACCAAAATTCATTTACTAAAAAAAGAATAATATCATTATTTATAATTATTATGATCGGTATTGCTTCTATTGTCTTTAAACTTACTTATATTCAATTTATTGATTATAACTTTATAAATCAAAGAGCACTCGATTTATGGGCCAGACAAGTACCGATTTATGGTAAACGCGGAAACATTTATGATCGAAACGGACAATTGATTGTTGGTAATCAGCTAGCCCCATCTCTAGCAGTTATTCCCAGACAAGTTCAAAACAAAAACGAAGTTGCTATTTTTCTGGCAGATGTTTTAAATACTACACCACAAACGATCTTAAATCATTTAAACCGTAATGTTAGCGTTGAATTGATTAAACCTAGTGGAAGAAAGCTTTCTATGGATCAGGTAGAAAGAATTTTAGCACAAAATATCAGAGGTTTATATTTAGTTGGCGACTCTAAACGTTTTTATCCGCATGGTTCAACTTTAGCTCAAGTGTTAGGCTTTACTGGGATTGATAATCAAGGTATAGCGGGAATAGAATTTATTTATGATGATTTCTTATCAGGACAAGATGGATCATTAAATATTTTTACTGATGCTAGAGGTAATCTGATGGACGGCATGATGGGAATTTATCAAGGTGGAACTAGAGGTTTAGATATATCTTTAACTATTGATTTGAATATGCAACTGATAGTAGAAAATGTTATCAGACAAGCTGTTGCCAGATATCGTCCAGATCAAATGATGGTGTTAGTAACTAATGTCAGAACTGGTGAAGTTCTTTCTATGGCTAGTTATCCGACTTTTGATCCGGCAAACTATCAGAACTATCCGCAAGAAATCTATAATCGAAATCTACCGATCTGGATGAGCTTTGAACCTGGCTCAACGTTTAAGATTATGACTTATGCAGCAGGACTTCAAGAAGGAGTTTTTGGCATTGATGATCAGTTTTTTGATCCTGGCTACCGGATTGTAAATGGCGTCAGAATTAATGACTGGAAACCTGGCGGCCATGGGCTGCAGACTTTCTTAGAAGTACTTCAAAACTCCTGTAACCCGGGATTTATGGAAATTGGTGAGCGCTTAGGCACCGAAAGACTTTTTAGATATATCCGTGATTTTGGCTTTGGTCAACGAACTGGTATTGATTTATTAGGGGAATCAACGGGAATAGTCTTTAATGTTGATAATGTTGGTCCTTTAGAACTAGCTACTTCAGCTTTTGGTCAAGGAAATTCAGTAACGCCAATCCAACTTGCGATGGCAGCTAATGCGGCGGTTAATGGCGGTAATTTGATGGTGCCTCATATTTTGAGAAATGTTCAGGTTCCAGGTATTAACTCTGTAGTTTTTGAACAAAACCCAGTTGTAAGAAGACAAGTTATTTCTCCGGAGGTTTCTAGAGTAGTAGCTTCATCCTTAGAGCATGTTACAGCCAGAGGCACCGGTAGAGGCGCATATATCGAAGGTTTTCGAGTGGGTGGCAAAACCGGAACTGCCCAAAAGGTCGGACCGGATGGTCAGTACTTAGATAATAATTATATTTTATCATTTTTGGGTATGGCGCCAATGAACAATCCGGAAATTTCCGTTTATCTGGCAATTGATAATCCGAGAAATACGATTCAGTTTGGTGGGGTCGTTGCGGCGCCATTAGTAGGTCAGATTTTTGAACAAATCTTGCCTTTAGCAGGCGTTCAAAGACAAACTCAAGATCAAATTGAAAGGGAATTACGTTGGTTGCTTGATACAAGATATTTTGATGTGGCTAACTTTGTGGGAATGGATATTAGCCAAATTATCCGAAACCCATTCTTTCACATTGAAGTAGTTGGTCGTGGTCAAAGAGTACTTGGACAATTACCAGCAGCTGGTGAAAGAGTCAGAGAAGGCGGAAGAATTATTCTTTACACATAATAAATATAATAAAAAAATACAATCCATGAGATTGTATTTTTATTTGTTAGGATTGTTTTATAGTAGAGACTACTAAGGCCTCTGGTTTAGCAAACTGCAACTGCGGCTTTTTTTCATCTTTCGCAAATCGAAGATAGAATATAATAACGGAAGAAATCTTGGCGACCTCTATTAGAATACCCATAATATTCCAGCGGAAATTTCCTTCAAGAATGTTTACAGGTGTCTGGGTTACAATTACTACAAGCGCATATAAGACAACAGTAATCCTTACATAATGCACTCCAGGTAAATATTGTCCGATAACAAAACCAAGTGCAGCTATTAAACCAATGATATGTAGCCATCTAACTTGAGCAGGTGAATTAGCAATTGCCAAAGTGCCAGCAATCAAGGCTACTACAATCATGAATAATAAGAAATTAATGCCGATTTCTTTACTCTTAGGCGTATTCTTAGTAAAAATTCGCCAGAAGACTAGATTACGGATAGTTGAATAAGTTGCTGCAACGATTAATGATAGCTGTGTGCTCATTCCCGTAGCTAAGCCCATTGCCACAAACATTGTCATCCAGAAAAAGCTGCTAATACCTGTTGTAAGAAAGTATTTTGACTTGTTTTTGATCTGATAAGAAAGAAACTCAAATGATAATGTAATTACACCTAAAATTTGTGCAATAATAAACCAAGTATTCATAATTTACCCCTTATAAACTTTCATATTTCCGGCAGTAGGCAACAACAAAGGCGCCAGGGCCTGCATGAGTTCCGATTGTAACGCCAACTTCAGCTATCGGATTTGTAATCTTAATATTTAAGGCATTTTCAATGTTTTCTTTTAATGTTTGGATTTCATCAGCTTTTAAGATATGTCCAACGCTAATATTAACTTTATCAATACTGTCTTTTAATGCAACTGTTAAACCTTCTTCAATTAACTTTAAAACTTTTTTGTTGCCGCGAACACTATCAAGCTGATCAACTGCGCCATCGACTATATGTAATACTGGACGTAGTCCTAAAAGTCCGCCAATTAAAGCAGTAGTAGGACCTACACGTCCGCCTCGTCTTAAGTATTCCAAACTGCTTAATGTGAAATAGACTTTTGCCGTTGGAATAACTTTATTTATTTGTTCCTCAATTTCATTTATCGATAAACCATTATCGCGCATTTTGATTAGTTCTCTAAGTATTAACCCTTGACCAACGCTGACATTTAAAGAATCAATGACTAAAACTGTTCTTGCTGGATAATCGTTTTTTAACATTTCAGCAGCAAGCCTAGCGCTATTATTTGTGCCACTGAGTTTAGAAGAAATAGTTAAAACAACAACATCTTGATTATCTTCTATGTAAGGCTTTATAACATCGATAAAATCCTGTGGACTAGGCTGTGCCGTTTTAGGATGAAGTTTTTTATCTTCTTTTAAACGATTAAAGTAATCTTCTTTAGCGATATCAACGCCTTCTTTTAAAAAGTTAGTCTGGTCAAGTGTAATATAAAATGGAACTATATCAATTTTATGTTGCTCAACCTCTTGTGTTGTAAAATCACAACCACCATCTGAAATTATTTTAAACATTTTTGTTACCCCCATTTATTTTTCTTGTTTTCGGATAAAAGCTATGCCAACTGCTCCGGGACCAGTATGCGTTCCGATTACAGCACCAATCTCACAATACTGAACATCACAATTTTCCAGTTGCGATTCAAAATTAGCTTTTAGTTCATACATTTTGCTTTCCGCATCAGCATGAGCAAATACTAGACCATATTGCTTATCAATGCCATACTCTTCGGCAATCTTAGCTAATTTACGTTGTGCCATTCTTTGGCCTTTTGTTTTAGCGATATTGGTTATAATACCATTTTGGACGCTGATAATTGGATAAATATTTAAGAGACTACCGATTAAACCAGCAGTAGAAGAAACGCGTCCACCTCTAACTAAATATTTTAAGGTTGGAATATAAGCCAGAACAACTACTCTTTCACTTAATTCTTTTATCTTTTTAGCGATTTGCTGGGCATCTTTGCCAGCATCTCTAAGTAAGACTGCTATCCTTACTAACAAAGCAATACCAGCTGTGGCAGTTTGTGAGTCAACGGGATAGACACCAGTCATTTGTCTGGCCGCAACAACCGCCGATTGAAATGTTCCACTTAAAGTTGAAGATAAATGAATAGCCACAACTTCGCTGCCATCTTTAATCGCTTCTTTATAAGTCTTTTCGAAATCAAAAGGTGTTAGTTGCGAAGTAGTTGGTACAACATCTGACTCTGTAAGTTTCTGAAAGAATTGTTTAGAAGTTAAATCGATATTTTGTTTATAAACTTGATGGCCGAAAGAAGTGCTCATCGGAATCATCGTAATTCCTAAGGTTTTAGCTTCAGTAGGACTAATGTCACAAGTACTGTCGACTAGTATCTTGATTTCTTTGTTTTTTAATGTTCTTTCTTTTTGAGTAAAAAAAGATTGTAGAATAACTTGAGCCTTAGTTAAACAAAAGACATCTTCGTCGCTAAGTGTATTAATTAATTCATCAATTAAATTATCATGAAAGCTTTCATGAAGCAATAAGGCTTCGTTACCTTTTTCAGTTAACATAATTCTGACACTTCTTTGATCATTAGGATCGCGGAATCTTGTAATATAATTTTTTTTCTCGAGCACATCGGCTGTAGCTGTAAGTGTGCCTGGCGCAATTCTAAGTGATACGGCGATATCAGAGGCTCTGCCTGCAATTTCATTTTTAGCACTTTTGGCGATTGCTTCTAAGACATGAATTTCTTTAATAGACAAATTAGCTGGTCTGTTTTTAACAAAATTTTCTTCGAACTTCAAAACATTATCTGCAGTTTCTGTCAAAAAAGTTCTTATTTTCTCTTTAGATTGATCATTTTTAATAATAAAAACCTCCTTTAAAACGGCTTTACTATAATTATATCGCATATTTATTTAGAAATCACAATATTTTGATATTAAAAATAATATCGTCTTTTTTTATTGTATGGAAGAAAAATTATTTAATTATTGAATTAGTTTATTAAAGTAAATGTTAGTTTGAGAATTCTCTAATTCACAAGTATAAGGCATTCGCTGATTTATTGTTTTTCGTCATTTATCTATTATAAAAGCGTAATATACTGTAATAATTTGCAGTTATAATTGTTCTGATTGAGGTGATATTTGTTTAATGTAATTATGATTATTGACTTAAAAGAACTCTTATGATAAAATATTTATAATTGAGGGAGTAGTTTGCGCAATTTTGCGTTTGTAAGTCAACATTCTCGATCTCTATAGATCTGGCTTGCATTAATTAACGAGACTCATGTCTAGCATAAGCTGTCATGGGTCTTTTATTTTGACTTTAGGGCTTATGTCTTAAAGTCTTTTTTATTAGGGGGAAAAATGAATTTTTTTGAGCTATTCTTAATTGCACTTGCTCTTTCGATGGATGCTTTTGCGGTAAGTATTATTAAGGGAATGGAATTAATCAAAGTGAATCCTTTAAAAGCTTTACTTGTTGGTGTTTATTTTGGATTATTTCAAGGTGTAATGCCTCTGATTGGTTTTTTTCTTGCTAGGAGTTTTGCGGACTATGTTGATTTTGGACCTTGGATCGCTTTTGTGCTTTTATCTTTTTTAGGAATCAAAATGATTATTTCTAGCTTTAAGAAAGAAGAATGTTCTGTGGAAAAAAGCATTGATTTACTTTCTGAGGCAGAAAATAAAGACAGTATTTGTTTAAGTCCGCTTAACATGCTGCCTTTGGCGATTGCGACAAGCATTGACGCTATGGCAGTCGGAGTAACATTGGCCTTTTTACAAGTTCAAATTGTTCCAGCGGTTAGCTTTATTGGCGTTGTGACTTTGGTAATGGCCTTCTTTGGCGTTTATATAGGATCTTTATGTGGTGCTAAGATTAAATCTAAAGCGGAAATCTTTGGAGGCATTATTTTAATCCTGATTGGAGTCAAAATCATTATTGAGCATCTTTTACAATGAGAAGGGATATTTAGATTATGAAGCCTTATTTAGAAAGCAGTGAAATTGTTCTTGAAGAATTTAAGTCGGAAAAAAGTGGTCTTACTCTTCAAGAAGCTAAAATAAGAATAGATAAAAATGGACCAAATGAATTGGAAAAAATAAAAAAGAAATCACTTCTTAAACGTTTTATTGGTCATATCTTAAATCCAATGACAATTGTTTTATTAATCGCCGCAACTATTTCCTTTATTATTACCATTTACAATCAAGGTAATATCAGTGAATATGCAGAGATTGGTATAATTCTTTCAGTCGTTATCCTTAACACAACATTAGGAGTTTTTCAGGAAAGAAAGGCTGAAAAAGCAATTGAGGCTTTGCAAGAGATGAGCGGACAAACCGCCAAAGTCAGGCGTAGTGGTACTATTGATCAGATTCCAGCTCGTGAATTAGTGATTGGTGATATTATTCTCATTGAAGCTGGTGATTCAGTGCCTGCCGATATTAGGATTATTCATAGTGCCAGTTTAAAAGTTGAAGAAGCTGCCTTAACGGGCGAAAGCCTTCCTATTGAAAAAATCTCAGAAAAATTAGAGGGCGAAGAAATTTCTTTGGGCGATCGACTTAATATGAGCTATATGGGTTCAAGTGTTGTATATGGTCGTGGTGAAGGTATTGTTATTGCGACGGGTATGCGGACGGAAATGGGAAAAATTGCCAGTATTATCCAAAGTACTCAAGAAGGTGAGACACCGCTTCAAAAGCGCTTATCTAAACTCAGTAAGCTTTTAAGTATTTTTGTTCTGATGATCTGTGTAGTGATTTTTTTGATTAGATTAATAACTGCTCAGGAAATAACGGCCCCTGTTGTTATGGAAAGCTTTATGTTAGCTATCTCTTTAGCAGTTGCGGCGATTCCAGAAGGAATGGCAGCAGTTGTGACGATTGTGCTTTCGATTGGTGTAACAAATATGGCCAAAAGAAATGCCATAATCCGCAAATTAACAGCGGTAGAGACATTAGGTTGTGCTCAAGTTATCTGTTCAGATAAAACCGGTACCCTAACACAAAATAAAATGACGGTCGTTGATTATTATGGGGATAAAGAATTATTAGCGAAAGCAATGGCACTTTGTTGTGATTCAGAGTTAAAGTCTGAAAATGAAATTATTGGTGATCCAACGGAAAATGCTTTAATTGCTTTTGCGCTTGAAAATAATTTAAATAAAAATACCCTTAATCTGGAATGTCCTAGATGTGCCGAATTTCCTTTTGATAGCATCCGGAAAATGATGACAACTTTCCATAAAACCAAAGGAAGCATTACGCAGTATACCAAAGGCGCACCTGATGAAATTTTAAGATTATGTTCGCATATAGTAATTAATGGTGAAAAAAAAGTTATTTCCGAGCAGTTTATTACCGAAATTAATCGTAAAAATAAAGAATTTGCGGATCGGGCTTTAAGAGTTTTAGCTTGTGCTTATCGTGATTGGGAGGATTTACCTAAGGGAAGCGACTCTAAAGAAATTGAAAAAGAAATGACTTTCATTGGTCTTGAAGCAATGATTGATCCGATTCGCCCGGAAGCAATAGAAGCTATTAATGCCTGTAAAGCTTCTGGCATAAAGGTTGTAATGATTACCGGTGACCATAAAGAAACAGCTTCAGCTATTGGTAAAGAATTAGGAATAATTGAAAGTGCTGATCAAGCTATTACTGGAAGAGAATTAGATTTATTAAGTGATTTGGAATTTACAGAAAAAATTGAAAAGATTTTTGTTTATGCTCGTGTTCAGCCAGAACATAAGGTCCGGATTGTAAATATGTGGAAAGAAAAAGGCATGGTCACAGCTATGACTGGAGATGGTGTAAATGATGCACCGGCGATAAAATCAGCTGATATTGGTATAGGTATGGGAATTACAGGTACTGATGTTACGAAAAATGTTGCGGATATGGTTTTAGCTGATGATAATTTTGTGACAATTGTATCGGCAGTTGAAGAAGGACGTAGGATATATGATAATATCCAAAAAACAATGCAATTTTTGCTTTCAACGAATTTTAGTGAAGTATTAGTTATTTTTATCGCCACGATTATTGGTTTTACGATTTTCCAGCCGGTGCACCTTTTATTTATTAACTTAATCACTGATAGTCTACCAGCGATTGCGTTAGGTATGGAAAAAGCGCAGCCAGACATTATGGAAAGGCAGCCAAGAGCCAAAAATCAAGGTTTATTTGCGGATGGATTAGGTTTTAATATAATTTATCAAGGTATTATTATTGGTTTATTAACATTAACTTCTTATTTTATAGTAAATAATTGGCATGGTTCTGCTTATGGAATAACAGCTGCCTTTTTGACACTGTCATTATGTGAATTATTTCATGCTTATACAATGCGTTCACAAAAAGATTTTGCGCTTTTTCTTAAGCCTAGGAATAAGATGCTCTTTTATGCACTAATCATATCTTTTTTAGCAACGATGGCAGTTATCTATATACCTGTTCTTAATGATATATTTTCATTAAAACCCTTATATCTAAAGGAGTTTTTAATTTCCTTAGGTCTTGCGTTTATGGTAATACCGATTATTGAGACTGTAAAAACGATTCAAAGAAAGAAAAATAGAAAATGATTCTCAGTGATGAGAATTTTTTCTATTTAACTTGAAAACAAAAACCGTTTTTGATATAATCTTATAGACGCTCCCATAGTTTAGTGGTAAAACGCAGCAATGGTAATGCTGAAATCCAAGTTCGATTCTCGGTGGGAGCACCATTTAGATACTGGCCCTAAAAAGGGGCTATCCTATGTAAAATAAGATAATATCACCGATTTTGGTGATTTTTTTATGCTTTGTGCGGAAAAATTAAAGTTAAATGATTAATTTAGATGAAATTTTGTCATTGCCTACTATCAAAAAAAGAAAATCACAAAACAAATTAAACAATGGAAAATTTTTTCCGACAGTATTAAATCAATTTTAAATCGCATTAAAAATGAAAGTGAAAAAAATCTAATAAATTTCTACAAATAGTATTATTCAAGAATAACTACCCATAATAAAAACATGAAAAATTTAAAAAAAATTAAAACATATTTATTGGCCACTTTTATGATTACGTTAGTGTTAACGTTTAGTGGCTGCGACGATTATGATTATAGTAGTAATAGTGAATACTATCCACCTACAACAGAGACCACAGAACCAGAAATTCACTCGCCAGTTGGTATGGCCCGTGCACGAGTTCAAGGCGCAACAGGAAATGGAGGTCAAGTTATCCTTCAGTTTACATTATTATATGACTTTGAATTTGGTACAGTCGAAACAGAGTTTAATGCTGAAACATGGTTAGAATATAACGAATTATTAGCTGAATTAGCTGATGGGAAGATGACAACAACTACATTGCAAAATGATATTGTTTTCTTTGCACGTAGCGATGGAGAAAAAATAACTTCAGTTCGCAATCGCTATTGGGCGGGTTATTTAAATATCCAAAAACAACCAGACTCGCGCGATGATTCTGTATCACTTTCAGGTTCCAACCATAATCGTATACTAGAAAAATCTAAGCCTGATCAAGTTTATGAAAACGCGGGCGGACTGATAAGCAGCAATTTTATCTTATCAGAATCTTGGGAAGTAGTTTTAATGGTTATTGAAAATGGATATGTTTTTAGGCATATTGTTATTGGAACAGGCAATGGTCCAAATTGGGCAAAAGCGGAGTAATTTAAATTAGAATTATCTTTGTAAATAAAAAATGTTTGACAAAATTGCTTTAAAATTATAAAATATATTAGGCAAAAAAATAAACGGTCAAAACTTTAGAAGTTTTGAGGAAAATTTAGACTTTAGGGCGGAAGTCATTGGTGAAAGGTGATTACCGTCTTTTTTTATTGCCGTAATGATGGTAAATTAAAATAAGAAGCATGAAAAGTAATTTTGGAAAGCATTTAAAAGAATCAAGTTTGGTAATTCTACCAATTACAATCCTAGCAATACTGCTAACGATTATCTTTGTAACAAATTCATTTAGTCTAATTATTCAGGCAATAGTTGCTAGTATTTTATTGATATTTGGAATTACATTATTTAAGATTGGCGTGGATAAAGCCTTTATTCCGATTGGTGGTTTAATCGGAGAGATAATTGAGAGAAAACATAAAATATGGTTTATTATAATAATTGGCTTTATCTTTGGTTTAGTCTCAACACTAGCAGAACCAGGGGCGCATGTTCTTGTTGGATTAGTTCAAGGAATTTCATTTTGGCCCTTATTGATTTCCTTAGCGATTGGAATAGGTATTTTTCTAGCAATTGCTTTTATCAGAGAGGTTTTTCATTTATCATTTAAGTATATTATTTTAGGTGGTTACGCCATAATATTCTTGCTTATGATTTTTGTTCCGGCTGAGTTTCTTCCGATTGCTTTTGATTTGGGAGGAGCAACGACTGGTGAGATGACAATTCCCTTTATCATGACACTGGGCGTGGGGATTGCAGCAGCCTCAAAAAATTCTTCAAAAGATGACAATTTTGGATTAATTGCAATCTGCTCGATTGGCCCGATTATAGCCGCAATGCTTTTGAGCATAATTATACAAAACTCAAATAATGACGTTAACTTAGGAATTATAACAGAAGCTGCCCCACTATCGAAAACTTTAAATTTATTTTTGAGCGCAATTATTAATTATGCAATTAGGATTATGATTTCAATTCTGCCAATTATTGTTATTTTTATGCTCTTTCAAATTTTCAAACTAAAATTATCTTTTCAAAAATTAAAAGCAATCCTAAAAGGATTTATTTTCTTGTATGTTGGTGTGACGATTTTCCTAGTAGGAGTTAGCGTTTCCTTTTTACCAATGGGCCAAATCATTGGTTATCATATTGCTTCTTCAAGTATCAGTCTTATTTTAATTATAATTGGTGTTATTTTGGGAGCAATAGTAATTTTGGCTGAACCAGCAATCTATGTTTTTATTAAAGAGGTTTTAGAGGTCACTAAAGGTAAAGTATCCAAAAAAGCCTTAATTATTTGTTTATGTGTTTCTATTGGTGCGGCAATTGCAGTAGCAATGACAAGAGTATTATTTGGAATAAATTTTTTGTGGATTATCTTACCGGTATACGGATTAGCTATTATCTTAAGTTTTATAGTTCCAAAATTATATGTTTCAATTGCTTTTGATGCAGGTGGAGTGGCTTCAGGGCCGCTAATGGCAGGGTTTATGTTGCCGTTTAGTATGGGAGCATCTTATGCAATGGGTGGAAATGTTTATATGGATGCATTTGGACTGATTGCTTTGGTCGCCATTTTTCCTGTACTAGCCATTCAAATTTTAGGATTAATAATGAAAATTAGGATTATTCTCAAATTAAGAAATCGAAAACTAATCAAAAAAAATTTATAGTATTTTATTTATGTGAAGAGAAAAGAAGTCAATGCGATTTATTGGTAGAGGTGATTGATTAAAAAAATAACTTAAGATATAATTCTTCTAAGACAGAACTTATATTTTTATTTAAATGTAAAAGTGATTGGAATAAAAGGTGAGCTGATTTAGATTCTTTCACAATTTCTTCATATTTGTAAAAATTGCTGTAATTCATGGAAAAATTCAGTTTGTTTTTAGCTTTTATTACTGATGAAAGCAAACTAAAAAACAATTGTTTTGACTATAGAAATAAGTTGTGAAACAATTAATTTAATTAGAGATCACCAGTGCTTAACTGTCAATATGTTGCGCTATAGAGCAATAATCATGAAAAAATATATATCTAATTTGTCTGTTCAATTCTATAATTTTAGCTAACTAATAAAAGTTTTGAGTAAGCAGAAGTTCTTTAAGTAAAATCTTAGGTTTTATTACTAATCATTTTGTCAAAAAAAATCTGAAAAGCACGTATAAAATTTTGAGTGATTGACAACTTTTTATTATATGATATAATATGACACAAGTCGTTAAAGAAGGAGGAAAAAAGATGTTATTATTATGGAAACTTAAAAACATCGTTGCTTTTGTAATGTTTGTTGCTTCGACAATAGCACTTATATCATTTGCAATGAATATTGGTAATGTTGTTGATGCATTTAGAGATGCAAGTGGTTTTAGTGGATTTGCGGAGGTTGTTAGTTTTACTATCCATCTTTTAGGAACGCCACTTATACTTTTTACTTTAGGTCTTGTGGCATTATTCTTACCAAAACCTAACAATAAATAATTGTTAAATCAAAAAAAATAGCTGGCTGAAAGTGATTTGGGATTACTGAATTATTTTCGGCTTTTATTTTTTAAAACAAGCTACGAAAATAATTGAATTTATGAAAAATTTCACTATTTACAACTAATAGTTCTTTTATAAAGTAAAGTTGAGCAAAAAATCAAACAAAATCTGGTATTTTAACGAAAAATCTTGCAAATTTTTTTTTATGTGATAAACTATTAAAGTTGTTGATTCAAAGGATGAATAAATAACACCTATAATTATATATTATGCAATTAAGAAAGAGACGATAAACATGGAAGAAAAACAAACAATAATGGGAAAAATAAGTAATTTTCTCGTAGAAAAGCGAATATACATTTTTGGCTTCATGATGGTATTTTTAGTGGCTTGCATGATTGCCATTCCAAATGTTAACACGACAACCGATTTTGCTTCATTTTTACCAGAAGATTCAAGTATGCGCCATGGTTTAGAAATCATGGATCAGGAATGGCAAACCGATGGACCGCCAGCAACTAGATCATTTTTAATAATGATCGAAGGAGCTACCAGCTTGCAAACAGATACTGTAGTCTTAGCTTTGCTTAATGACTTTGCAGGTATCAATAATGTTATAACTGATAGTAGTTCCAATTTTAATCAAGGACAACATCGTCTAATGATTATTTCAACTAATTATACAAATATCAATTCCGCAAGATCAGTAATGAGCGATGTCGTAAATCATATTGAAGCTCAAGGAATAACTGTTACGGCGCATTTGCCTGGCTATTTTGAAAATCCAATGGATTTCATGTTGCCAATAGCGATTCTTTTAATGGCGTTAGTATTATTTTTGATGTGTGAATCTTATTTTGATCCAATCTTAATTTTTGCCGGATTAGGCGCAGCTGTTATTTTTAATATGGGAAGTAATATTATTTTCTCACAAGTCCTTTATATGACTACTTCAGTTGCTTCAGTTCTCCAGTTGATGTTATCGATTGTTTGTACTTTGATTTTACTGACAAGATATCGACAGGAAAAAAGATTACTAGCTGAACCAAATCCAAAATTAGCTATGAAAAATGCCATTAAAAATTCGACTAAGACTATTTTATCAGCTTGTACAGCGACTTTCATCGGTTTATTATCGCTGATGTTAATGTCATTTGGTGTTGGTCAGGATATGGGAATGGTATTTTCTAAAGGTGTCTTTTTTACAGTGGTTTCATTATATACAGTAATGCCAACTTTAATTATTTTGTGTGATAAGATTCTTTGTAAAACCGATAAAGCGAATATTAAAGCTAAGCGCAAAGCGAAAAGCTTAGAAAAAAGAGGTGCCTAATATGTCAATTATGTATAAATTTAAAGCTTCAGTAGGTGCTTTCTGTTACAACCACAGAATTTTGATTATTATAATTTCTACAATCTTATTTATTGCTGTAGCGATTATTCAATCTTTCTTAGCTATTACTTTCACTGAACTAGAAGAAAATGAAATAGATAAAATTTTTCCAATGGAAACCTTTGTTGTAATCTATAATAATAATGATGAAGTTTTTATTCCAGGTTTAATTGTGGCACTGAATAATTCAGAGCATAATATTAGAAGTATCAATGCATTTGCGAACAGTCAAATTGGCATGCCCTTACCAGCAGAGCATTTAGCATTAGCCTTAGATATGCCTCAAATTATGGTAGAGCAAATGCTTACTGCTAGTGGTGTCACGTCAATGTCAATGTTAGACTTTTTGACTTTACTTAATCAAACTTCACCAGACCCACTATTAGCTTCGCAGCTTGAGCAAATGATAGCTGGAAGAAGAATGTTGATTGGTGAAAACTATTCTAGAATGATGGTTGAAGTAGGATACTTTCCAGATTCAGAAACCATGACTGCTTTCCTTGATTATTTTGATGATTTATTGACACAAATGCTACCAAATCAATTTTATCTTGTTGGATCAGCACCTTTATCTAGGGAGTTAAGAGCTTATTTTTCCATTGAATACTTAATTATTTCTATAGTTTTAAGCGTAGCATTATATGTAGTATTATTTATTTCATATCGTAAGTTTTTATTGCCACTAATTTTGATTGGAATTGTTCAAACCGCAATGTGGATTATGATGTCATCTATGATGATAACGGGTATTCCGATTTACTTTCTGGCATTATTAATCGTTCAGTCAGTTATTAAGGGTTCTGCTTTAGAGTGGGGGGTCTTATTAACAAACAGTTATATTGAAGCTAGAAAAACGTGTGATAAACAAAAAGCTTTAACTGATGCGATTAAAAAATCAGGAAGAGTAACAATGACATCTTCGTTAATTATGGTTGTAGTAACTGTTACGTTAGGATTAGTTATGTCAGGTGCTGTCTCTAGTATTATGATGGGTATGGGTATTGCTTCCTTAGCCGCAGCGATTTTAACTTTATTCGCGCTACCTTCATTTTTAGTTGTATTTGACCGCTTCGTTGTTTCAAAGAAGTGTGATGAAGATATTAAGCAAAAAATGCAAGAAAAATTAAACTAGGCTATCGGTCTAGTTTTTTCTTTTATTGAAAAAAAATTTTAAAATGATATAATTTAATTAAGAGGGTCAAATATGTTGGACGCAAAAATAACTGAAGAATATACAGCTCAACAATCACCAATGCAACAAGAAATTATTAAAAAGATAAAAGAACTAATAAAAAAGTCAGTTAACTAACTTAGTTGTTTTAATATTAACTGTAATGGAGATGAATTATGGAAACTACTAAATTTAAAATAAGAGCCTTAAAGGTTGATGAAATTGATATTGCGGCAGAAATATTTTCTAAATCCTATTTCAAGGATATATTTTTTAAATGGTGCGTTGCTAGTGATCAAAATCGACCTAAGATAGTCACTGATTATTATAAAGTTTATTTAAAAACAAGAGGGTCTGTCGCTCATGTTGCGGAAAGCATGGACAAAAAAATTATCGGCGCATCTGTTTGGCTTCCTCACGATACAGACGCAAGTACATATGAGGAGATATCTAAAATTGCCGGTGATAATGCGCCGATGTTTAATGCAGTTGCAGACTTGTCACATTTGAGTGAACCACCGATGCAGCCATTTTTTCAATTAGTTGGGTTTGGTGTTTTAGAAGAAGCTAGAGGTCTAGGGGTAGGTAGTAAATTATTAGAATATCATTTAGACATTTTGGATAAAGTCGGTATCCCTACGTATCTTGAGGCGAGCACTCCTTATAATGGAGATGGAGTATATGCAAAATTTGGCTATCAACCTATTGGTGAATTAATGGTTTTCACGGAAAAGGCAGTGCTTTATCCTTTATGGCGAAATGCTAAACAAACGGATAAAGTCGCGAACATAGATGTAATAAAGTTTGGTAAATTTAAATGGCGCATCTTATCGGAAGACAATAACAAAATACTGGTAATTTCCGATGAAGTATTAGAATTAAAGAAATATCATAATTCTTTTGAAAAAATAAATTGGTCTAATTCCGATATCCGAAAATATCTTAATAAAGAATTTTTGAATAATTTTACATCAGAAGAAAAAGCTCTGATTATTGAAACAGAAACAAAAAATAATTGTAATGGCTGGTTTTATATTAATGGTGGTCCTGATTCGTTTGATAAAGTATTTTTGCTTTCAGTATCAGAAGTAATAGAATATTTTGGGAAGGAAAAAATAAACTCGGGAAATAAATTCTTTATTGATGACCAGTTTAATAGTAAGCGTCTGACAAATTACAAAGATAAGCCATCAAGATGGTTTTTGCGGACACCTGGTAGTTCTTCAGATTTTGTCGCAACCGTAACTTTAGAAGGCAAAATTTCCATGACCGGCGACTTTGTTAATCGGGAAAGTTCAGAGCTCTTCAACGTCGGAATAAGACCGGCAATATGGATTAGTAAAGGATAATGTCATGATGAAAAAGAAAACTATATTTATCTATGATGAGAGCTATTTTCTACATAATGCTGGAAATGGAGCATTATTTGAACCAGTTAGTCAATATATAGAAGCCAATGGATCCGTTGAAAGCCCAGAAAGTAAACGGCGAGTTAAAAATCTATTGGAAAAAAGCGAGTTAATGGCGCAACTGGAACAAATAAAGCCAATTGCGGCTACTGAAGCACAATTGGAACTATTTCATACTAAAAGACACATAGAAAACGTTAAACACTTAAGTGAAACTGAAGGTGGGGATTGTGGGGATTCCGCAATTGTTAGTCCGGGCTCTTACGAAATAGCTAAATTAGCAGCTGGTGGCGCAATAACAGCTGTTAAAAGTATTATTGAAAAAGAGGCTTTTGATACGGCTTATGTATTGACTAGACCTCCTGGTCATCATGCAGAGTCAGACCGAGGGCTCGGTTTTTGTATTTTTAATAATGTTGTAATTGCAGCTAAATATGCTCAAAAAGAATTAGGAATAAAAAAAATCCTAATTATTGATTGGGATGCGCATCATGGCAATGGTACAGAAGATGCTTTTTATGATAATAATACTGTTTTGTTCATTTCATTACATCAAGATAATTTAGAACCGATTGGAAGAGGCAAGAAAGAAGATCAAGGTAAAAATCAAGGCAAAGGGTTTACAATTAATATACCATTATTGCCGGCTTCTGGAGATGCAGTTTATAAATACGCCTTTGAACAAATTATAATACCGGCCGCAGATAAATTTAAGCCGGAACTAGTTCTAGTTTCTGCTGGTCAAGATGCCAGTATATTCGATCCTCTTGCGAGAATGATGCTTTCGGCAGATGGCTATAGGGAAATGACCAGACTGACAAAAAAAATAGCAGATAAATATGCAAATGGGAGAATGGTCTGTTTACATGAAGGTGGCTATTGCCCTGTTTATGTTCCTTTTTGTTCATTAGCAATTATTGAAGAGATGAGCGGAATCAGAACTAAAGTAAATGACCCTTTTATTTATGCAATGGAAGGAACATCTTATAAAGAATTATTACTCCATCAAAAACAAAGAATTGATGAAATAAAGGCTTTTCTTAAAAATACTATTAAATAAAATGTATTTTGTAGATAAAAATTAAATAATTGCAAAAAAACGTTTTACATTTTTATTTTAATATGTTATACTAAAAATATACAAGAAAAAGTAAGAAACAAATTATTTAGTCAAAAATAAAAAAAATTGCAAATTTTGGCAGCCTATAAGGGTGCTTTTTAAAAGATTTATTACTAATAATTTGTTGCTATAACAAAGAGAAGGAGGATTTCTATGATTTATGTATGTAATGTTTGTAAATACGAATATAACGAAGAAAAGGGCGATGCTAAAAGCGATATAGCACCTGGAACTAGTTGGGATAATGTTCCTGAAAGTTATCGTTGTCCGCTTTGCAAAGTTGGCAAAGAAAAATTTTCACCAAAAGCATAAACAAAAAAATCGGCAGGGAGGCCATATATGCTAAGTAAAGAGTTAACAAAAATTTTAAGTGAGCAAGTTAATGCGGAATATTATTCTGCTTATATTTATCTTGCGATGTCAGCGTGGGCGGACTCAGTTTCTTTAAAAGGGTGCGCTAACTGGCTTTTCCAACAAGCCCAAGAAGAAATGGCTCATGGAACTAATATCTATCAATATATCTTAGAAAGAGGAGCAACACCGAGTTTTGCGCCGATTCAAGCACCAAGTGCTGATTTTAAAAATATTCTAGAAGTTTTTAAAGAAGTACTTGCACATGAGCAAAAAGTAACAAAAAGTATTAATAATATTGCGACTTTAGCAATGAAGGAACACGATCATGCTTGTTATCAGTTTATTATGTGGTATGTTAACGAGCAAGTTGAAGAGGAAGCTTCTGCTTCAGATATTCTTGGTAAGCTAGAACTTATCGGTGACAATAAAGCCATGCTTTTGACATTAGATAATGAACTAGCGACTAGAGTATTTGTAAATCCGTTTCCAGCAAAATAATAATAAGGAGAAATTGAAATGGCTAAATTTCTAATATGCAATACCTGCAATAATATTGTTGGTGTAATTAAAGATAAAGGAGTTCCTTTAGTTTGTTGCGGTAAAGTTATGCCGGAATTAGTAGCTAATACCGTTGAGGCAAGTTATGAAAAACATCTCCCGGAAGTAAAGAAAACAGAAAAAGGAATCAGTGTTAAAGTCGGAAGTGTTTTGCATCCAATGACTGAAGAACATTATATTGATTTTATTTATGTTGAGACTGAGCGTGGTGGTCAAAGGGTTAAATTAAACCTTGAAGATTCGCCAGAGGCTGAGTTTTGTTTTGTTAATGATAAGCCGATTGCGGTTTATGAATATTGTAATTTGCACGGACTTTGGAAAACTGAACTATAGTGAAATTAAAGAAAAAATCCGCAGAGATTTTTATACCAGATAATAAAGAGGTAATGCCTGCGCTTATTCAAACAACTGATCTTTGTATAGCTGCTCATCAAGATGATTTGGAAATTATGGCCTATAATCCGATTTCAGAATGTTTTGGTAAAGAGGACAGGCATTTTACTGGTGTAGTAGTAACTAATGGTGGCGGATCACCTAGAAATGGTATTTATGCAAATTATAGTGATGAAAAAATGCAACTTACTAGAGCTTGTGAACAAAAAAAGGCTGCGCTCATCGGCAAGTATTCAGCTCAGCTACTCATGTCCTATCCAAGTAAAGAAGTGAAAGATGCAACTAATAGAGTTTTGCTTGAAGAGTTAAAAGAAATTATTTTAACTTGCTCACCAGATATCTTATATACCCATAATTTAGCGGATAAACATGAAACCCATGTTGCATTAGTAATGCATGTTATTAAGGCAATTAGAGAAATACCTGAGGCAAAACGACCAAAAAAAATAATTTCTTTGGAAGTTTGGCGGGATTTGGATTGGTTATCTGATGAAGATAAACTAATTTTTAATACAGGATTATACCCGAATCTATCAGCGGCTTTATTAGGTGTTTTTGATAGCCAGATAACAGGCGGTAAACGTTATGATCTTGCGGCACTGGGACGTAGATTGGCTAATGCCACTTTTTTGGAAAGTCATTCGGTTAATAATCTTGATAGCGCAAGTTATGGAATGGATATCACGGATTTAGTTAATAGCGAATTAAGTCCAGCTGACTATATTTCTAAAGCTATTGATAAATTTAAAAAAGAAGTTAATGACCTTGTCACAAGATTTTTATAATTTAAAATAAACATTTTAAGATCTGATTTATTGAAATTAGATCTTTTATTTTTTGGTGTTTAAGCCGAAAATAAGCTTAAATATAACGATAAACTTGCTAATAGATGTTTTTTTTGGTACAATTTTTAAAAGGAGTTTGCATTAGTATGATGAATAAAAAGCAAAAAAAACAATATTTAAAATTAGAAAAGGAACTCAATCATGAGTTTAGAAACGTTCACGAAAATGAACTGACTCTGCTAGATGAAGACTTCAAAGATGATGGCAAGCTTAAGTCTTCGGCTTTTGCTCGCTTAAAAGATGAATGCTGGTATATTCCGTATGAGGATGAGGTTGTAATAAAGCTACCCGCCAAATATGCAAAAAATTTTAGCAAAAGAGTTCGTTTTTTAGCTTCTCGCGAACTATCAAAAATAAAAAAGGACAGGTTGGAAGCTTGTTTTCATGGCGCGATATTATTCGCAACTGGTATTCTTGTTTTAGGAACACTATCTATAAGTGTATTTTTTTTGGATGCACTATCTGAAATTATGTTTATTACAGAACTTTTTACAATCTTTTCCTGGGTTTTCGTTTGGGCCGCAGTCTCTAAGTTTTTTATTGATAGAAGAGAAACCAAGGATCAGCGCTTTACGCTTTTGCAGATGCTTTCGGCTAAAATCATTTTAGTAGAGTCGGAAAAATGAAAAGATTAGTAGTTATCCTAGGACCTCATGCGGTAGGTAAAATGACAATCGGCCAGGAATTAGCCAAAATAACTGATTTAAAACTTCTTCATAATCATATGACTATTGAATTAGTGCGCGAATTTTTTTCACCGCACAGTTCGGAAGAAGGAAGAAGATTAAACTCCCTTTTCAGGCAAGAAATTTTTAAAGCTGTAGCTGAAAGTCAACTTCCAGGGTTAATTTTCACTTATATGTATGATTTTGATATAAAAAGTGATTATGATTATATAAATGATTTGATTAAATTGTTTAAAGACAATCAAGCTATTGCACATATTATTGAATTAATAGCGGATTTTGAGGTGCGCATCGAAAGAAATAAAACAGAAAATCGATTGAAACACAAAGCTTCAAAACGTAATATAGATGAATCTGAGAAATTATTTAGAAACTTAGAAGCAAAATTTCGCTTGAACTCAAATGAAAATGAAGTCCCTTTTGAAAATTACACTAAAATTAATAATACGAATATAACTCCAGATATTGTTGCTAGAATGATTAAGGAAATAATCGAAAAGAAAGGGGATTAAATTTATGAATCAACAAGAATTATTAAAGCAGCTGAATAAAGAAAAAAGTCTAAATGAAATTCAAAGCTATATTAAAGAAGTTATTAAAATCAGAGGTTTTGAAAACCAAGAAACTGAGAAAGCCATGCTTTTGCTTGTTGAAGAGGTTGGGGAGCTTGCTAAAGAAGTTAGGAAAAAAGCGAAAGGTATGTCTTTAGAAAATGGACCAAAAGATTCTGACTCAATAGAAGAGGAAATAGCAGATGTCTTTATTGTTTTGGTCTCGATTTGTAATACTTTGAATATTAATTTGTTTAACGCTTTGATAAAAAAAGAACAAATAAACATGAATAGAACTTGGAAGATAAACAAATAAAAGAGGGGTTTTATTGTAAGAGGATTTGAACATAATTCCTAGAAGTTAGAGAAATTTAACAAGCTTAGAAACAGCAAATTATCTTTTTATGATTCAAGATTTTCGTAATATAATCGCAATTTATGGAACCAGATTATGAAAAAAACTAACAAATAAAATTAAACATAGAAAAAAGGCTATCAGAAATAAAAAGCCTTTTTTATTTATTTAAAAAGCAATAAATTAGTTTGTAAATGGCTTAACTACGCGAAAAACCATGAATTTTGTTGAGTTTTGAGTGAAATTTTGTTATTTGCACACTATATGGTTCAAAACGCATGCTAAAAAGAGCAAAAAAGGGGCACTTATGAATAAATTGTGAATTTCTTGCGAAAATTTGCGACAAAATTTGACAAATGGTTGAAAACGCGATATGATAGTATATATACTTCTCAGAAGTATAGAATTCAAAAAAAATGTTAATCGAGGAGAATTTTTGTTATGAAAAGCAAAATAAAGAGTTTAATTTATCTGGTAATTGTATCTGTAGGGTTTCTGTCGCTCACAGGTTGTACTGGGGATTACGATAATTTTATGGAGTATATACGTGCAGAATGGCGCTGGTGGAATATCCTTCTGGTGATACTTCTGGTTTTATTAGTTATTTTTATAATTCTTTTAGTCTACACTTTACTTAGTGGAAAAAAACCGATTAAAAAGGTTGTTGTGCAGGCGCCGGCAACAAACGCTAATATATTAGAAGATGCAGTGAATAAATCGACAGAAAAGACACTAAATGGAAGCGCGCTTGTTATGGATGCTTTTTATAAGGAATGTAAAATCCCATTAACAGTAACTAAGGAATTTTCTATAGAAGATATCGATCAGTATATTTGTAATAAGAAGAATATTACTAAAGTTGAAGCAAGCGGAAAAAAACCAACGAGCTTTAAAATTAAAGGTGGCAAGTCATTCGCATTACTTTTTGATTTAGGTGATGGCAAGTATAAACTTACATTTAAATGTGGTCCGGCTTATGGTGCAAAGTTAGTAGAGTATTTTAAAGATACAGTTTATGTCTCTAAGTTTCCATATGGGATAATCTGGTTTACAATTTCAAATGAAAACAAAAATACTTCATTAGAGCTTATTAAACAAGTAATTGATATCTCTTATGAAATTGCCAAAATAGGACATTAAAGGCGATATAAAGTGGCGACAAAAAAAGAGCAATTGATTTGCTCTTTTATGCTTTATAGATAGTCTCTTTTTTGGATAAATTTATTAGGTAAAAAAAATAAGTTGAAAGCACTAATGCGAGCCAAGGAATAAAAGCTATGGAAAATACTTGACAACAAATTTGAAAACGAAAAATGAAACCGCCAATAAAAAAAGATACAGACACAATAAGTAATCCAGACCAGCCAATGAATTTTTTTATTTTTCCGATTAAAAGCTTTCTGTGATCATTAAAATCCATATTACGGTGATATAAAAACAAATGTAAAATTAAGACGAAATAAGAAGCGATTACTGACATAGGAATCAAGGTATTAGAAGGTCTTCTGATAGGATCAAAACGCCATTCAAACATTAGTGTTGCTGCCGCAACAAGTATTAAGGACAGACAACTTAATGAAAAACTAATAATGATTTTTTTAGACTTTTCCAATTGATATCACCTGCTATATTGTATGTTAAAATTTTGAAAATATAGCTATAAAGTGACTTTATTAGTGCAGGAAAATACTTTATCTACAAGATTTTACAATTTTCGAGGTAATTTTCTGAAATTATTCTTTTATTATAAAAGCGAAATTAATAGTTTTCGCTTTTTTCATTTTATAGCACCTTAAAACATATACTTTATTGAATTGAAGGTGTCTTGATGAGAATAAAAAAAATAATTAAAGAACTAAAAGAAGTCAGAGTAAAAAAATATAATAACCACGTTGTTAAAGGCATTGAGACAAATAGTAAACAAGTAACGAAAAATACAGTTTTTGTTGCTATTTCGGGCACTCATTTTGATGGACATGATTTTATAGATGAAGCTATTAAAAACGGCGCCAAATCGATAATATACGATTCTGAAGTTTGCGATAAAAAAGAAGGAATAAATTACTTTAAAGTGTATGATACTAAAAAAGCTTTATCATATGTAGCCAATACTTTCTATCGAAACATTACCAAAAAAGTAAAACTAATTGGCGTAACAGGTACAAATGGTAAAACTTCGATAACAACCATCTTACATAATTATCTGGAATATATCGGAAAAAAAAGCTTATTAATGGGAACAAACGGTATTTATTTTAATAAAACAGTAATTGAAAATATTAATACAACACCGGATATTCTTTTATCATTAAGGCATATTAAACAAGCCTACAAAAATGGCGCCCGTTATGTAGTGATGGAAGTAAGTAGTCATGCTATTAAAGAACTTAGAGTTGACCGCTTTGATTTTGATGTTGCAATATTTTCTAACCTTACTCATGATCATCTAGATTATCACAAATCTATTGTTGATTATCGTTATACTAAAGGTATATTTTTACAAAGCTTGCCGAATAATAAACGTAAAACAACGATTGCTAATGGCGATGATGACTCATTTAGAATCTATAATCGGATGATAAAGAATAATCTCTTGACTTATGGAATCCGTCAAGATGTTGATTACCGAGCGCTGAACATCGATAACTCTGTTGAAGATGGTGTATCGTTTCGGCTTTTACATAAAGATAAAAAATACAAAGTTAAAACCTTTCTTTTAGGTGAATTTAATGTTTATAATATTTTAAGTGCGATAGCTTGCATTAATTTTTTAGGTTTTAAAATTGAAACTTTTGTTAGTTTTCTTAAAATCTTTAGGCAAATTGATGGCCGAATGGAAATGTTTGAAATTAATAAACGCTTTTATCTGATTGATTTTGCCCATACACCCGATAGTGTGCAAAATATTCTCAAAAATATTCGTAAACTCGGCTTTAAACGTCTGACTGTAATTATTGGCTGTGGTGGTAATCGTGATCGTAAAAAACGAGAAATAATCGGTAAACTTGTTGTTAGTTATGCGGATAAAGTTTATTTTACTTCAGATAATCCTCGCGATGAAGATGAGATGAGTATTATTCAAGATATAATCCGTAAAATTCCTTTTTACAAAAAGAATTACGACATTATCATTAATCGAGAAAGAGCAATTGAAGCCGCAATTGCCGCAAGTGTTCCCAAGGAAATAATCATTGTTTTAGGCAAGGGATTTGAAAATTTTCAGATTATCAAAGGCAAGAAATATGAATTTAATGATAAAGAGGTAGTAAAGAAATATGCACGTTAATATTATTCTAGTTATTTGTTCTTTTATAAGTTTTTTCTTAGTTATCTTCACTATGCCAGCGTTTATCAGATATATTAAAAAAATTAAATTTGGCCAATTTATTCGAACTGATGGCCCAAAGGAACACTTAAAAAAAGAAGGGACTCCTTCCATGGGAGGAGTCGTTTTTATCCTAGCGACTCTAGCTGGTTTTCTTACAGCGATAATCTTTCTGGAGTTTGAGTATCCGATGATGGTTTTTTATAAAAAAGTTACGTTGCTGATTTTGCCATTTGTGGCTTTTGGTTTGCTAGGTTTCTTTGATGATTATCTTATTGTTTTAAAGAAAAGCAATAAAGGTTTAAGCGGTAAACTAAAATTTCTTTATCAAGTATTAATTGCAGCTATATTTTTCTTTATTTTCTTGGCTTTAGGGTTTACGACAGAAGTTAACTTCTTTAATTTATTTACAGTAAATTTATGGTTTTTATATGGTTTGCTGATTCTATTTATTTTAACAGGAAGTTCAAATGCTGTTAATCTTACTGATGGCCTAGACGGTTTAGCAACTGGAACAATGCTTATTGCTTTGAGTTTCTTTCTATATATTGCCCATATACGTGGCGAATTAATTATTATGGCTTTTATAATTGCTTTAATGTCGGCTTTGGTTGGCTTTTTGTTTTTCAATTATAAGCCAGCTAAAATTTTTATGGGTGATACAGGCTCATTAGCATTAGGCAGTATCCTCGCAACATTAGCTATCATGCTTAAAGTAGAAGCATTCTTAATCATTATCGCTTTACCTTTTATTTTAGAAACATTAAGTGTTGTCTTTCAGGTTTTTTATTTTAAACGTACAAAAGGCAAAAGATTGTTTTTGATGGCGCCTTTACATCATCATTTTGAACTTAAAGGCTATTCTGAGAAGAAAGTAGTTTGGCTATTTTATAGTATTACCTTTATTGTTTTAGCAATTTCTATTTTTGTTTACCGGGCTACTTACCTATGAAGTACTTAATCTTAGGAAAAGGTAAAAATGGTGAGGGCATTAAATTAGTCCTAGAACATTTGAAAATTGATTATGACTTTCTAGATACCGCTGAAGTCAAAAAACTAAATTATAATCTCGTAATTAAAAGTCCTGGCATTCCTATTGATTTACCTATTTTTACGGAATTTAAAAAAAAGGGTATTGAAGTTATTACTGATATTGAACTTTGTTACCGCTATTTTCCTAGACGTTATATTGCGATTACCGGAACTAATGGAAAAACCAGCACAACGAAAATGCTCGCAGAAATACTAGCCAAAGAAGTTAAAGCCGTAGCTTGCGGCAATATTGGCTATACTATTTGTCAGGCAATTTTAGAACACCCTAAAGATACAATCTTTGTTGTTGAACTTTCCAGTTTTCAATTAAATAATTGTCGTCTTTTTAAACCAGAAATTAGTATGTTACTTAATTTAGGGACAGCCCATCAGGATTTTCATGGTAATATTCCCAATTATCATCAGGCAAAAGTTAAGATTGCGATTAATCAAACCGAAAAAAATCTTTTAATTTATAATAGTGAAGATAAAAATATCTTGAAGATGATTTCTGATTTGAAAGTTTCAAAACTAAGCTTTTCTAGTAAAATCAGTAATAATGATTGTTATCTTAAAGGAGACTATCTTTACTTTAAGGGACAAAAAATAATTAAGAAGAAACTTTTTGAACAATCGCTTTCGGTAGTAGCGGATAATGTATTAGCAGCTCTTAGCACAGCACTTTATTTAGGCATTTCCAAACAGACAATCAAAAAATATTTTAAAGAACCAAAAATCGATTTACATCGTTTAGAACCAGTAGGAAAGTATAATTTTAATGATGCTAAGTCAACGAATCCAGCTTCAGCTGTTATGGCTTTAAATAAAATGACTGAACCGGTATTATTGCTTTGTGGTGGGAAAAAACGTAATGAAAACCTTTTAGAGCTAGAACCAGTTTTAATGAAAATAAAAAGAGCTTATGCCTATGGGGAAACAAGTCTCTTACTTAAAGAATATTTTAATAAAAATAATATTGAGTGCGAAGTATTTGTAACACTTGAAGAAGCGCTAATCTCTATAAAGGCTAATAGAAAGAAAAAAGAAGTTTTATTGTTTTCGCCAATGATGGCTTCATGGGATCAATTTAAAAGTTATGAAGAGCGAGGCGAAATTTTTAAGAATTTTTGGGCTTAAAATTATTATGTTTTTGGAAATGTTCATTGATAATATCATAGAGGTTTATTGTTGTTTGGCTAATTGTTTCTGCTTTAGTTTCCAATGTTTCAACTTGATATGGCGGAAGATAGTGTAAAGTAATTAAAGGTTTTTTCCGAAATAAAAAGATTCTTCTGATAAAGCCTGGATTTCTGAAAGTAAAGCAACAAGGCAAAATTAATGAGGCGTTTTCCGTCGCAAAGCGGACAGCGCCTTTTTTAAATGGTTTTATTTCCTGTGAATAAAGATTAAGCGAACCTTCTGGATAAACTAAAACTTTTTTTCCTTTTTTTAAAGCTTCAGACATTGAGGCTAGAAATTTAGGATATTGTTCGCGTTTCTCGGGAATAGGAACAGCCCCACAAAGTTCGATAATCTTACCAATAATAGGAAGTCCTAAATTAGATTGTAAAGAAGTCGCAAAAAGTCGTCTTGGTAAAAATTTACCGACAAGGATATAAGAATCCCAAGGATGGATGTGATTGGAAATCACAATACAGCCCTTTTTTTTAATCAATTTTTTATTTTTTTTACCTTTTACTTTCAATCCCATAAAGATATAGGCGTAAAAATAAGCGATAGAGACCATTATCCGTGCTACAAAAAAATAAGCAATCAAATGAAAAAATCCTTTTTGAAAGAAGGGATAATCATCAGGAAGAACAACTTTTTTGGCTTTAATGTTTTGAAAACTGTGTTCTACTTGTCCGCTTTGAATTTTCTCGTCATCGTTTTTGATTTCATTATTATCCATATTATCACCCAGATAAACAATTATATCATTTTTTTGGAAAAAATCTAGAGTATTTGGACAAATTATGATATAATTTTCATAGAGGTTTAAAGATATGAATATTGTATTTGGCGGTACTTTCAATCCCCCTACTTTGGCTCATGAAAAGATGATTGATTATTTATTACTTAAGTTTAATCCTGAAAATCTGATTATTGTTCCAAGCGGTGAATATAATCATAAAGAAAGCAAAAAATATAGTAAACATCGTTTAAAGATGCTTTATATTTTAGCTAAGGAAAGAGCAAAAGTTAAAATTACAGCGATTGAATTAGAAAAGCAGTTTTTGGGAACTTTTCAGACTCTAAAAATTTTGGAGAAAGATTATCCGGATATTTATTTTGTTTTAGGTAGTGATAATCTAGCTAGTTTTGAGGCTTGGATTAACTTTTCCAGGTTAATTAAAGAGTATCGCTTTATTGTCTTTGAACGCAAAAATTATAATGCCAAAAGATTGATTTCTGAACTATATCCAAATTATCAGGACCGTTTTACAATAATTGATTTCAATATCGAAATTTCATCTTCAGAAGTTAAAAGGAATTTATCTAAATATCGTAACTTTCTTAATCCAGATGTTTATCGTTATATAGAAATTCATGATTTATATAAGGAGTGAGTGCTATGTTTTTTCAGGATTTTATAAAAGTCCAAGCTATAAGTCCAACACTTAGAATAGGTGATCCGCTTTTTAATGTTAAAGAAATGCTTAAAGCTTTAAAAACTACAAAAGCATCAATCGTTGCTTTTCCAAAATTGTCAGTTACTGGCTACTCTTGTAAAGATTTTTTTTGGCATCAGTCACTATATTTAAAAACAATTGAAGCTATTGAATATTTTTTAAAGAACAATTCTTTTCCTGGAATTGTGATTATCGGAAGCCCGTTTAAGATTAAGGAAAACTTATATAATACAGCGTTTATTATACAAAAAGATAAAGTATTAGGTATTGTGCCTGAATCCGCATTTCAATATCAGAATCGCTGGTTTAAAAATGGACTGGAAGTTGAGGATACTGTTGAATTTTTAAAAATGGAAGTCCCATTTGGTTCTGCTATTTTTTCTAGTGAAGCTTTACATTTTGCGATTGTTTTTGATGATAATTTGCCAAATTTTAGCGATGTGCTTAGCTTAAAGGGGGCTAATTTAATTATTCATTTAAGCGCTGATTATGCGACTTGGGATCATTATTTTAATCGCTTATCGGAAATCAAAGCCTTAGCTAATAAAAATAAAGTTGCTTATCTTTTAGTTAATGCTTCGCATGGAGAATCAACAGGAGAACAAGTTTGCCTTGGTCAGAATATTATTGGTTTTAATAGTGAATTTTATGAAGCTCAAGAAGATCTGACAGTCGACTTAGACTTGCAAAAAATAAATTATCAACGCAAGGATTTAAAACAAGACTTATTCCCAGAAATTTTAGTAAATGAAATTAAGTTTGATTTGCCAAAAACAAATAATTTTACTTTTGAACGGGAATTTAATAAATTGCCGTTTGTGCCTAAAGAAAAAAGAGCTTTTGATTTGATTAAAGAAATTATTGTTAAGGGTTTAGCACAACGTCTTGAAGCAAGCAAGCTAAAAAAAGTCATAATTGGTATTTCAGGCGGACTCGATAGTACTTTAGCCCTATTATTTTGTCATAGTTTATTTAAGAAAAATCCAGAAAATATTATTGCGGTAACAATGCCTTGTTTTCCGACAAGCGAAAAATCATATCAGCGAGCTTTAGCTTTGGCTAAAACTTTAAAAGTTACTCTTAAAGATATCCGTCTTGATGAAGCAGTAACAGAACATTTTAAGTTAATTGCTCACGATTTAAATAATACCGATATAGTTTATGAAAATACACAAGCGCGTTATCGGACCCTTATTTTAATGAATTTGGCCAACAAAGAGCAAGGGCTTGTTATTGGCACAGGTGATTTAAGTGAGATTGCTTTAGGTTTTTCCACATATAACGGTGATCAGATGAGTATGTATAATCTTAATGCCGGAATCACAAAAACTAATGCTCGTTTTTTGGTTTCTGCCTATAGTGAACTTTATCCGGAAATAAAAAAACTGCTTATAGAAATTGTGGAAGCTAAGGTCTCACCTGAATTAAAAGAAAATCAAAATACAGAAGATATTCTTGGTGATTATGAAATAAATGACTTTATCCTTTATCGCTTTTTAAGCAGTAATGAAGAAATAAAACGAACAGCATTTCTAGTAAGCAAAACTTTTAAATTAAGTCTAGAAGAAGCAGAAGCTTTTGTCAATCGTTTTTATCAAAGGTTTATAACTAGTCAGTTTAAAAGAGCCGCAAGCCCAGATGGACCTCAAGTTGGTCAATTTTCACTTTCCGCTAAAACCGCTTATCTATTACCAAGCGACTTTCGCTTTTTAGTCAAATGAAAGAGAAAGTGATAATTGGACTTTCCGGCGGAGTTGATTCCAGTGTTGCTTTAATATTGTTGCTTGAGGCAGGTTATGATGTTGAAGCATGTTTTATGAGAAATTGGGATAGTGCCGCAAATAATGATATTTTAGGCAATCCTGATTCTGATAATGCTATTTGCCCGCAAGAAAGTGACTATCAGGATGCTTTGGCTGTTGCGCAAAAACTCAATGTGAAATTGCATCGAGTTGATTTTATCAAAGAATATTGGGAGGCAGTTTTTGTCTTTTTTTTAGATGAACTAAAAAAAGGAAGGACACCAAATCCAGATATTCTTTGTAACAAAGAAATTAAGTTTAAGGCTTTTTTAAATTATGCTGAAACGTTAGGTTTTGAGAAAATTGCGATGGGTCATTATGCTGATATTAAAGAAGTTAATGGTAAAAAATACTTAGCTAAAGCTAGTGATACTAATAAGGACCAAACTTATTTTTTATCGCAGCTTTCCGCTAAACAAATTGAAAAAGCGCTTTTTCCGCTCGGCAAGCTATTAAAAAGTGAAGTCAGGGAAATTGCCTTAAAACATGATTTAATTACTAGTAAGAAGAAAGATTCTACAGGAATCTGCTTTATCGGAGAAAGAAATTTTAGTAAGTTTCTTCGTAATTATCTGCCAGCTCAAAAAGGTAGTATTAAAACTTTAGATGGAAAAGTTTTAGGTGAACATGAAGGTTTGATGAATTATACTATTGGCCAAAGAAAAGGAATTCAAATTGGTGGCCGTAATGACGCTGATAAAGATGCCTGGTACGTCTTAGGTAAAAATATAGAAGAAAATGTACTTTATGCCGGACAGGGATTTGAAAATGAGTATCTTTATGCGGATACCTGTATATTAGAAGATGTTAATTATTTAGGAGAAAAATTTGAAGGCGAAAAGGCTTTAAATGCGAAGTTTCGTTATCGGGCAGAAGAACATCCAGTTTTAATTAAATTTGACAAAAAAGAAATTCTAGTTCGTTTTGTTGAACCAATCAGAGCTGTTACACCAGGTCAGGCCTGTGTATTTTATCAAAATGACATCTGTCTTGGTGGTGGCACAATAAAAGAAGTTTTTCGAAATGGCGAAAAAAGAAAGTATTAATGGAGAGTCAAGTGGAAGAAATTACAGTTGAAGGACAAGTCGTGGCGATTTTATTTAAAAATGAAGATAATAAATATTATATTGCCAAAATCATTTCCAAAGAAACAGGCGAGGATATTACCATTAGTGGTTATTTCCCGCTTTTAGCACTTGAGCAAAATTACATTTTTAAAGGTAAATATATTGAACATCGTAAATATGGTCGTCAGTTTCAAGCCGTATCTTATACAGAGATTCGCGATAATTCAAGGTTAGGAATCATCAATTATCTTTCCAGTGATCTTTTTACAGGAATAGGTCCAGCAACTGCCAGAAAAATTTATCAGACGTTTGGTGAAGACTGTATCGAAAAAATTCTTGCGAATAAAAATATTCTCAGACAATTAAAATTCAATGACTTAAGGATTAATCGTTTTATCGAAGAACTTAAGCTGAATGTTTTTTCTGAGAAAGTTCTGATTAAACTTTTAGATTATGGAATCAGTGCTAAAATTGCGGCTAAATTAATTAGCAAGTATAATTATGAGGCAGCTAATGTTATCGAAAAAAATCCTTATCAGTTAATTGATGAAGTTTATGGCATTGGCTTTTTAAAAGCCGATGAAATTGCTTTAAAGATTGGCATTAAACCAGAAGATCCTTTACGCATAAAAGAGGCGTTACTTTATGTTTTAAATAATATTTGCCAGAATTTTGGCTTTACTTATTTAACTAGAGAACAATTACTTGAAGCTACTTCAGATTTTTTGAATCGTCATAGTAAAATTGAAAATAAACTAATTACCGATAATTTAGACCAAATGATAAAAGACGAAGAGATTATTGATGAAGATGGTCGTTATTATCTCAAAATGATTCATAAAGCTGAAAATACAGTTTGTCAAAAAGTATTAGCGCTTTTAAATAATCAAAGACCAGAATATGCGGATGCGGATTTAGATAAAATAATTAAAGAAGTCGAAAGCGAAATTAAGATTGAATATACAAAATCGCAAAGGGAAGCCATTTTTGAGGCTCTGACTAATAATATTTCGATAATTACTGGTGGTCCGGGAACCGGAAAAACAACAGTTTTAGAAGGATTCCTAAAAGTTTTTGCGCGTTTGCGTAAAGTTAATTTAAATGTTGAGCGTTCTGATCAGGTGATGTTAATGGCACCTACTGGGAAAGCTGCCAAAAGACTTTTCGACAAGACTAATTTTTTTGCGGCGACGATTCATCGTCAATTAGGTTATGACTTTGAAGGTAATTTTGAATTTAATGAAACTAACCCCCTGCCATGTGAATTGATTATTGTTGATGAGTTTTCTATGGTCGATATTATTCTTGCTAGACATCTTTTTTCCAGTTTAAAGGAAAAATGTCAAATTCTGATTGTTGGGGATGCTGATCAGTTACCTTCAGTTGGTCCTGGCAATTTGTTAAATGATTTGATTGGCTCCAAGAAAATTCCAGTTATTGCTTTAAAGGAAATTCATCGGCAGGCAATGGATTCAAAGATTATCGAATTGAGTCATAATATCAGAGAAGGGATTACTGGTGAAAACTTTATAAGTTCTGGTAAAGACATTACTTATATTCAGGAAAAGCAAGATAAAGATACCAATAAATCGATTCTTAGTTGTCTTAATCAATTAACTAAAATGCAAGGTATTGATATGTTTTTTGATGTGCAGGTTTTAGCCCCGATGTACCGTGGAGAAAGTGGTATTGATAACCTTAACTTATTAATTCAGGGAGAATTAAACCCAGATACAAATAAACCATCAATTCAATTTTTAGAGCGCATATTCCGTAAAGATGATAAAGTTTTACAGACTAAAAACCAGCCAGAAAAAGGAATTATGAACGGAGATGTCGGTCGAATTATTGATATCTTTAAAGACAGTTCAGGAAAAGATGTAGTTAAAATTGATTTTGATGGTAATAATATTGAATTATTAAGAGATGAATTAAAGGATTTAGTTCATGCTTATGCCATAAGTGTCCATAAGTCACAGGGGAGTGAATATAAATTTATAATCTTGCCGGTAGTACGTGGTTATGGATTTATGCTTCGAAAAAAACTTATTTATACCGCGGTAACAAGAGCTAAAGAACATTTAATAATTATTGGCGATATTGAATATTTAAAAGCAGGTGTCAAACGCTTTGAAGACCAAAGACAAACCTTTTTAAAAGAACGCTTAGCGAATTTTCAAATTAAAAGTGAAGATTTAGCGAATAATGAAATAACACCTTATGACTTTATGTGATTTGCACAAACTATTTATGGGAAAAAATCCCAAAAGGTGGTGCCTTGATGTTTCGTAAAGCTATTAGTTATATGGCCATCGGTGGAGTCGCAACTATAGCGGCCCAAAAATATCTTACTAAAAATAAAGATGTTTCGAAGGTCATGAATAAAATGGTTAAACAAAACGAAAAAGCCATGAACTGGTTAAAAAGTAAAATGGATTAAATAACTTTTTAACGAAAAACTATCCTATAGCAGGGTAGTTTTTTTATTTATAAAGTGCGGCTAAACCGTTATTTAAGAAATAAATTAAAAATAAAAATGATTTATAATTCTAATAGAACATCTTGAAAAGAATACAATAGTGTGCTATAATCATTATAACATACTTGCTTGTGTCCGGTAAAATTTTTAATTTCCCTGTGGAGACTTGTATTGTTAATCATCAATTTCAAATATATATTAAAACAATCGACTGAAAAAGTCTTAAAAAAATTATTAATAAATAAGTTTTAAAAAGTAATAATCATTTTAGTGATTTAAATATTTAATGTAATTAAAAAATAAAATGGATGTATTATAAGGTCTAGCTTTCATAAATGCTGCTAATTGCAGGAAATCTCGCCTAGATTTAAAGCATAATTGATTAATAAGAAAGTAAAGAGGCATCCTGAATAATAAAATATTGGTATGATTGATTACAACTCTCTTCGTCATTATATTGGCTTGAAGTAAAACTAGAATTTCAAGTGGCTTTGTAGTATAATTACAATAACTAACGAATTCAAAAAAGGGGATTGAGTTTAAATGAATAAAAAATGTATGGGGGCAATAAAAGGATTATTTTTATGCATCACATTGATGGTTTTTTCGATGGGAACACTGATGGGATGCAGAGGGTCGAGAGTTGATTTTACAATAGCCTTACAAGATTGGGGTGATGGGGGAATCGGTGGAAGAAGAAATCTGATAGTGACTTGCTCGAATGATTGGAAAGAATTGAATTTTTCTTTACCTATTAGGTCGAAATCTTTAGCTGAAAAATTAGAAGAATTAAATCAAAGATATGACGAACAATTTTTCATCAATAATGCTGTAGTTGTATTTACTTTTGAATTCCCAACTAGCGGTATAGGATTTAATGAAATTCGATTAAACAGAAATGGTAATGAAATATTATTAGAAGTGACTCTTACAGTCGGTGTTGCTGATGCACCATCGTTTGGTATCATAATCTTAGAAATAAGTAGTGAAAATATATCAGAAAATACAACCTTGAATACAAATATTATTCGAGATGATATTCTTGCATAATTAAAACATAAATAAAAGGTGGCCTCGTAATGAAAAGCTATTTGCTTGGCAACAATCTTTTTAGCTTGCACATCATTTTATAATAGTGCAGCAAATAATTAAAACTAGAATTTCAAATGGCTTTGTATAATAACAATAACTAACGAATTCAAAAAAGGGGATTGAGTTTAAATGAATAAAAAAAATATCGGAACAATAA
>WRBM01000015.1 GCA_009784525.1 Erysipelotrichales bacterium
TTAGTTAATGAAAAAAAATAGTGTTAGGGAATTTTTCAAAAATAAAAAAGAAGTATTTCTATTTTTAGCAATTTTAGTAATTTTATTGGCAGCGATTATTGCGATAACAAATTGGGCAGATCGCGATGCACACAGAACAACAGAAGCACCAGGAACGACAACATCAACAACAGGAACAACGACTTCATCGACTACTAGCTCGACAACAACAAACTCCACAACAACTTCTGATCAACAAACTGGTGGTGGCGGTTATGAGCCAGGTCCGGATCCAACGCTTACAGAGCAAATGATTTTGCCAATTGAGGGAGACCACAAAATAGTATTACATTATTTTGATGTCAATAATCCTGCAACTTTAGCAAATGCGGTTATCAATAATGGTAATATCATGATTCAAAGCCGGGGAATGAGTTATGCTCGTGAAGATAATTCTGTATTTGATGTTTTAGCAGTTTTTAGTGGGGAAGTTGTCAGTATTGATTTTGATATTTTGGAAGGATACACAGTTGTTTTATTAGCCAACGATAATGTTACAATAACTTACTTTTCGCTTTCAAGCATTAATGTTGAATTAGGTGATAGAATAGGTATAAACATGGTCTTAGGTCAAGCTGGGGAATCTATCTTTAATACAAGCGCTGGCGTACATGTCCATATCGAGGTTAGAATCGATGATGATTTTGTTAATCCGTTGCACGCAGTTGGCAGAAGAACATATCAATTAGTCAGAGATATTGATTAATAATTTTAAGGATTTGCATAGGCAAGTCCTTTTTTTTGGATTTTTGTCTAGACCTTTTCGCCTAAAATCCATATACTTTCATAAAGGAGGATTTTTTTGTGAACGGAATACAATATTATTCATATATTCCAGTTGGAAGTTTTACTAGCGCACCTACAGACAATCGCTTTAATCAATCAGAAATACGACCTTATGGTGGTTTTCATGGTGGTTTCGGACACGGCTACGGTCACTTTGGAGGTTTAGGATTCGGCTTGCCATTTCTGGCTGGCGCAGCCGTTGGCAGTGCACTTGGAGCGCCATATGGCTATCCATATCCGATGCCATATTACGGATATCCCGGTTATTATTATTAAATTGAGATCCCTTTAATTTAGGGATTTTTTCTTTTTCAAAAAAATATTGACCGAATCGGTCAATTTATGATATAATAGATTATAGAGAGGATGTTGGTATTTTGAATGAAGCCTTTAACGACTTAAAAGAAGAGAAGAAACAAAAGATTATAAACGCAGCTCTAAAAGAATTTACCGAACGTGGGTTTAATTTAGCCTCAACTAATAATATTGTTAAAGAAGCGGAAATTAGTAAAGGATTATTATTTTATTATTTTGCGGGCAAAGAAGAACTTTTTCTCTTTCTGGCTAACCATGCATTATCAATAGTAAAAAATGACTATCTTAATAAACTCGATGAATCTGAAACTGATTATATTGAAAAACTTCGAAAAGCTGGGGTATTAAAGTTTAAAATTTTTCTTAACCACCAATTAGTCTTTGATTTTATTGCTAGTCTTTATCTAAAAGATAGTTATGCGCATTTAACAAAAGAAATGATTGAAGAGTTCCAAAATGGACGGATAGAATTTGAGCGAAAACTTTACAATAATATTAACAAGGACTTATTTAAAGATGATGTCTATAGCGATAAAATTATGGAAATGATCAGTTTTTGTTTAAGTGGTTATGAAAAGAAAATTACTGATCAAATAATTAATGCCAAGGAAATCAATTATGAAAACTATTGGCAAGACTTTTATCAGTTCTTGGATAATCTAAAAAAAATATTTTATAAAAAAACGGAGGATAATAAATGAAAGTAATCGAAATTAACAATTTAACAAAAAAATTTGGTGAGTTTAAAGCTCTGGATAATGTTAATTTAACAATTAACAAAGGCGAGGTCTTTGGTTTTATTGGTCCAAATGGTGCCGGAAAAACTACGACTATCCGTACTATATTAGGAATATTGAAAAAAACTGAAGGAGAAGTAATGGTTTTTGGTAAAGATGCCTGGCACGATGCGATGGAGATTCATAAAAAAATAGCTTATGTGCCAGGTGATGTAAACCTTTGGCCTAACTTAACTGGTGGTGAAGTTATTGATCTTTTCACTTCTCTTCAAGGTCCGATTAATTTAGAGAAAAAAGAAAGATTAATTAAAATGTTTGATCTTGACCCGAAGAAACGCTGTCGCACATATTCAAAAGGTAATCGTCAGAAAGTTGCGCTTATTGCGGCTTTTCTATCTGATGCGCAATTGTTTATTCTTGATGAGCCGACTAGTGGTCTTGATCCATTAATGGAAATGGTATTCCAAGACTGTGTAGCAGAAGAGAAAAAGGCCGGTAAAACAATTCTTTTATCGAGTCACATTTTATCAGAAGTTGAAAGACTTTGCGATCGGGTGGCTATTATTCGTAGCGGCACAATCGTAGAGACAGGAACTTTGGCTGAGCTAAGACATTTAACGCGAGTGCAAATAACAGTAGAAACGGCTAAAAAAATGCCGGATTTAGCCACTAAAAAAGGCGTTCACAATCTAAAAATTGATAACTGCCAAGTTAGCTTTCAGGCAGATTATCCAGAGCTTGGTAATATTATAAGTTACTTAGCTAGCTATGAAGTTAAGAAATTATATAGCGTTCCACCGGCTTTAGAGGATTTATTTATGAAATATTATGATACGGAGGTGAAACATTAGGTGAAGAACAATCTTACTAATCTGTTTGCCCGGACTGGAAGATTAATGCAGTTTATTATTCGCCGGGAACGCGTTTCATCTTCAATATGGATTTTCGGATTATTGATTTTTACAATTTCTGTTGCTTTAGCTTTGCCTGGTATGTTTCCTTTGCTTGAAGAAAGAATTATTATGCGGGAAACGATGCAAAGCCCAGCAATGGTCGCAATCCTTGGTCCAGTATTTGGTAATGAATTAAGTTATTCAGTTGGGGTTATGTTTGCGAATCAAATGTTGTTGTTTACACTTTTGGCGGTTGCGATAATGAATATTTTCTTTGTTGTAAAACATACTAGGACAGATGAAGAACAAGGTCGCTCAGAGGTAATTAGATCGTTGCCAGTTGGCCGACTTTCAACGCTTAGCGCAACACTTTTGGTAGCTTTGCTTATTAATTTTATATTAGCGGTTTTTACAGGTTTTGGTTTAGCACTTGTTAGTTTTGAAGAAGCAACATTTGGTGGAGCAATGATGTATGGTTTTGTTATAGGTGTTACAGGATTTTTCTTTGCCTGTGCTACAGCTGTCTTTAGCCAATTTTCTTCTAATTCAAGAGGCGCAAATATCTTTTCTATAATATTCTTGTTTTTATTATTTGGTATCAGAGCTATTGGTGATGTTGCGGAAAACTTTTTATCTTTTATTTCGCCTTTAGGACTAGTATTACAAACGCAGGTTTATGTAAATAACTATATTTGGCCTTTAATAATTGTTTTTTTCCTATCAATTTTTTTAGTGGTATTAGCTTGTTTTTTAAATTTAATCAGGGATTTAGGTCAAGGTTTAATTGCTGCAAAACCAGGAAAAGCTGCTGCCTCAAAAATGCTTTTATCACCAATGGGCTTGGCTATTAGACTTTTGAAGGTACTTTTAATTGCTTGGTTGATTGGTATGTTTTATTTCGGTTTAATGTATGGAGCAGTAATGGACTTTATGGCTGATTTCATTGAAAATAATGATTTTTTCCAACAAATCCTACCGCCTTCTGATGAACATGAACCAGTTGTCATGTTTCTTTCAATGTTAATGCTTATTATGTCACTAATGGGAGCTGTTCCAGCTTTGATGGCAATCCTGAAGCTTCGGACTGAAGAAAAATCTGGAAGATTAGAACAACTTTTAGCTAAACCAGTTGGTCGGACAAAATTACTAACCTCCTATTTATTAATTGCGTTTGTTACAAGTTTTCTAGTACTCTTTATGTCAGCTTTTGGTTTATGGGGGGCAAGCGCGTTAATGATGGAAGAAGTTCCTTTCAGTTTAGGATTGAGCTTGCAGATTATTTTTGTGTTCTTGCCGGCAATTTGGCTAATGTTAGGGTTAGCGGTATTCCTGATCGGTTTTGCGCCAAAATTAGTTAATTTAATTTATCTATATTTAGGATTTTCATTATTTGTAGTTTATCTTGGTGGCGTTTTAAATTTACCGAGTTGGATGAGAAAATTATCACCTTATGGATATATTCCGCAACTTCCAGCTGATGATGTAAGGATACATGTTCTGATAATTATTAGTGTAATAGCGATGATTCTTGCGGTTAGTGGTTGGTTCGGTTATAAAAGAAGAGATATGAAAATGCAATGACAGGTTTCCTGTCATTCTTTTTATTGATAATGGAGCGAATTTGTGATATTATCTTTATATTCAACATTTTTAGGGGGGTTGACATGCTAAAATTATTAACACGCTTTAAACCAATTGATTGGTTAATTATTCTTTTTTTAATCGCCATTGTTCTTTTACAAGTTTGGTTTGCGTTAGAAATTCCTAGGTATGCTGGTCAAATTATGTCAGAGTTACTAGAGAATCCAAATCCAGCAACGGGAGAAGTTTTAAGAATTGGTCTGAAAATGCTTGGTGTTGCGTTAGGTTCGATGGCCTGTATTATTATAGTTGGTTTAATCGCGACTTTTCTGGCCGCAAAGTTTTCTAGAATTTTGCGCTCTGATCTTTTTAGTAAAGTTCAAAGTTATTCTTTTTCGGAGATAAATAAATTTTCTACTCCAAGTTTAATTACACGCTCAACAAACGACATCCAGCAAGTTCAGATGTCGGTGATGATGATTTTTCAAATGGCTATTTCTGCTCCAATTACAGCTGTTTGGGCTTTGATTAGAATACAAACCGCAAGTCGTGAACTTACTTTAGTAACGGCTTTTGGGGTTGGAATTTTGGTAATAGCTTTAACATTAATTTTTTTATGTGTTATTCCAAGATTTAAAAGAATTCAGGAATTAACTGATAAGTTGAATGGTGTTACTAGAGAAAATATCAGTGGATTAAGAGTTGTCAAGGCTTATAATGCTGATCAATATGCAGAAAACAAGTTTGAAGCGGTAAATGAAGCAGTCGCTTATAATAATTTATTTGTTAATCGAATTATGGGTTTAATGAATCCCTTTATGATACTTATCTTACATGGGATAGTTTTAGCTATCTATTGGCTTGGTGCGCATTTAATCAATGATGGAATTTTAGTTTTTCCACAGATTACAGTTTTTGTTGGTTTGGCAATGCAAGTTTTATTTTCTTTTATTATGATGACGATTTTATTTATAATGATTCCAAGGGCTTCGGTTTCAGCTAAAAGAATTAATGAGGTATTAAAGACTGATTCATCAGTAAAAGATAAAGAGAATACAATTAACCCAGAAACGAATCTTGGCGAAGTAGAATTTAAGAATGTTTCTTTTAAGTATCCACAAGCAGAAGATTATGTGCTTAAGAATATTTCCTTTAAAGCTTTACCTGGTCAGACAGTAGCGATTGTTGGTTCAACAGGAAGTGGTAAATCATCTTTAATAAATCTTGTTCCGCGCTTTTACGATGTTTCTGAAGGCTCAATATTAGTAGATGGCATAGACATTAAAGATTATAAACAAATAGAGTTAAGACAAAAAATCGGTTATGTTCCACAAAAGGGCATCTTATTTTCTGGAACAATTAATCAAAATATTGATTATGGTAATAAAGAAATCAATCAGGAAATGATTCAAAAAGCGTCCGAAATCGCCTTAGCTGACGAATTTATTCAAAATATGGAAGATAAGTATCAAGCTAAAATTGCTCAAGGAGGAACAAATGTTTCAGGGGGGCAAAGACAAAGGCTTTCTATTGCCAGAGCAGTGGCGATCGAACCAGAAATATTTATTTTTGATGATTCTTTTTCAGCTTTAGATTATAAAACAGATAGAGAAGTCAGAAATAACCTTAAAAAATTAAGTAAGCAGGCAACTAGTTTAATTGTGGCGCAAAGAATAGGTACAATAATCGACGCTGATTTAATTATTGTTTTAGAACAAGGAGAATTAGTCGGGGCTGGTAAACATCAAGATTTATTAGCTAGCTGTTCGGTTTATCGGGAGATTGCATTATCACAATTATCAAAAAAGGAGTTGGGTATCGATGAATAGAAGAAAAAATGCGGGCCCAATGATCCAAATGGGACCAAGAAGAGCTGGTGGCCAAAAAGCTAAAAACTTTAAAAAGGGAATAGCTGATCTTTTTAACTATTTAAAAAAACATCTGTTAGCAATTATTATCACAATTATATTTACGATTGGCGCAACAATCATTGCGATTGCGGCACCCGTCAAATTAGGAGAATTAAGTGGAGCAATTGTAGCTCCTGACGGAGTAATTATTGATGAGGTAGTCAGAATCGGGATTATTCTTGGTTCAATGTATATTTTGGCGTTTATCCTAAATTATGCACAAGCTTTCATTATGGCTGGAGTTAACCAAAAAATAACACAACGCTTTAGAAGTGATATCTCTAAAAAGATTAATCGAGTACCATTAAAGTATTTTGATACAAATAGCACAGGCGATACTTTGAGTAGAGTAACAAATGATGTTGATACGATTGGTCAGTCTTTAAATCAAAGTTTTACGGCTTTGATTGGTTCAGCTATAATGCTTGTTGGAATTTTGATTATGATGTTTTGGACAAGTTGGCAGCTAGCTTTCACTGCAATCCTGACAGTGCCTTTAAGTATAATTATCATGACATTGGTCATGAAACTTTCACAAAAACATTTTGTGGCTCAGCAAAAAGAATTAGGCGCCTTAAACGGCCACATTGAAGAAACCTATTCTGGACTTCACATTGTTAAAGCTTTTAATAGCGAAGTTAAGTCGCAGAAGCATTTTGACACAATAAATCGTAAACTTTTTAATAGTAATCGTAAAGCATCTTTTTATTCTGGTTTAATGATGCCAATTATGAACTTTGTGGCTAACTTGGGATTTGTGGCTATTTGTGTAGTTGGCGGTATTCTTTTAATAAATGGTCAGGCAACCATTCCGGTAATGGTAACATTTTTTGTCTATGTTCGTTTATTTCAAAATCCATTAGGTCAGATAGCGCAAGCGATGGGAATGCTGCAACAAACAGCCGCAGCTTCGGAAAGAGTTTTTGAATTCCTTAATGAAACAGAACAAGAAAGTGAAATACAAAAAGATAAACTTCTTGAAAACATTAAAGGTAAAGTTGAATTTCGTAATGTTCGATTCGGCTATAACGAAGAAAAAACGATTATCCATGATTTTTCAGCTATTATTGAGCCTGGAAGTAAAATTGCGATTGTTGGTCCGACTGGTGCTGGTAAAACAACGATAATAAATCTTCTGATGCGATTTTATGAAATTGACTCAGGCGAAATTCTAATTGATGATATTCCGATTAGTGAATTAAAAAGGGAGAATGTGCGAGCTCTTTTTGGGATGGTCTTACAAGATACCTGGCTTTTTGAAGGAACAATTAAAGAAAATATTATTTACGCTAAAGAAAATGTTTCGGACGAAGAAGTTTATAAAGCTTGCGAAGCAGCTAATATCGATCACTTTATTAAGACATTGCCAAATGGTTATAATCTTGTTTTATCCGATGATGTCGTTATTTCTAGTGGTCAGAAACAGCTATTGACGATTGCCAGAGCAATGGTACAAGATAGCCCGATGTTAATTCTTGATGAGGCAACTTCAAATGTTGATACAAGAACAGAACAACTAATACAAGATGCGATGGATAAGGTTGCGAAAGGTAAAACAAGTTTTGTCATTGCTCATCGTCTTTCCACAATTAAAAATGCCGATTTAATTTTAGTTTTAAAAGATGGAGATATTATCGAATCCGGAAAACACGAGGAATTATTAGGTCAGGCTGGTTTTTATCATCAACTATATCATAGTCAATTTGTTTTAAATGGTGAAGAATCATGATTATTTTTGAGACGCCGCGTCTAATATTCAGATGCTTCAAAGATAGTGACTTAGCTGATTTCAATGAATATGCCAAAGTGGAAGGTGTTGGGGAAGCTGCAGGCTGGCCACATCATAAGTCATTAGAAGACTCAAAGAAAATCTTAGATAAATTTATTTCTGATGATGAAGTTTTTGCGATTGTTTATCGAGAAAATAATAAAGTTATAGGCTCATTAGGTTTGCATAGAAGAGCTGAAATTGCAGAACTTAAAGATAAAAAACAACGTGAGCTTGGGTATGTGCTTAGTAAAGATTATTGGGGAAATGGTTTAATGACAGAAGCAGCTAGTGCAGCTATAACGTATGCATTTAATAATTTTGATCTTGAATTCATTATGTGCGCTCATTTTGATATTAATGAACGCTCAAAAAGAGTTATTGAAAAGACAGGTTTCAAGTTTTATAATCAAAGTATATACAAAACGGTAATAGGCGAATTTAATTCCTTACGCTATATTTTAAGTAGAGAGGATTATCTTGAAAACGTCGCTTAAAGAATAATAAATTGTAGTTGATAACAAAATGGACTTTAGCAAGCTAATAAAGCAGGACTTGACTTTATACAAGTTAATGAAACTCCGCTTTCATCTCGTTAAATAACTTATATATGAAAATAGGGCGTCTTTTTTGGACGTCCTATTTAGCAAACTAACTTAATTACACGCTCTAAATAGTTTCCTACTTTTTTTCGATTCCTAAAATATATGGCGCTGTTTCAATTTGATTGAGATTATAAAATTTAAAGACATTATAAGTTTTTTGACAAATGCTCTTTAAGAATTTTTCTAACAGCTGACTTTCTTTTTTTCCTTCAGAGTGACCAGGGTAGATTACTAACAGGATTAATTTGAATTCTAGCTTGTCGATTATCTTTTTAATTGTTAGAAGCGTTATTTCTGCTTGGGTGGAATTTTCTTTATTTCCTTTAGGAAGATAACCTAAGTTAAAGAGTACCAAGTCACATTTAAGACAATAATTATAAAAGTTTTCATGACTATCTTTAATAAGCTGATAATTCATAATATTGTTAGCTTTTAAAAGTGCTTCAGTATTTTTAATCGCACCTTCTTGAATATCAAACGCAAAACAGAATTTGCTGTTTTGGCAAAGAAATAAAGTATCATGACCATTACCACAAGTCGCATCAATCACTATTGAATCCTTAGTGATATAGTCAAGACAGATTTTATGGCTTAAAGAAGTAGTCCTATAATATTTCATATTGATCACCTTGAAATGCAGATAAAGCACGCATTTTTTTATCAATTTCATTCATCACAACAAATTTCTTTAATGACCAAAGCGGACTAATTAATTGTTCCTTGGGAGCATCGCCAGTTAAACGATAAATAACTGTTTTTGGATCAAGAAGCCTTATTTGTTTGACAACAATATCAACATAATCCTCTAAAGATAATATCGGAAAGCCTTTTTCTTGAAATTCTAATCCCATCTTTGTGCTTTTGGCAATAAAAAGCATATGAATTTTAATGCCATATAATCTGAATTTATTTAGATAAAGAACAGTATCAAGCATATCCTTTTCAGTTTCTCCCGGAAGTCCGTTAATAATATGGACGATAACAGAAATATTTTTTTCTTTTAGTTTAGCTACACATTTTTCAAACTCCTCTAAAGTATGAGCTCTGTTTATTTTTTCAGCTGTTTTGGCATTGATTGTCTGAAGACCAAGTTCAATAGTCAGATTAGTTTTTTTATTTAGTTTATTAAGCAGATCATAAATTTCATCTGTAAAGCAATCTGGTCTAGAGGCAATACTTAAGCCAATAATGTTTTTGTCAAGAAGTAGCGCTTCATGATAAAGCGAAGTCAGTTTTTCGATGGAGCCATAAGTATTGCTTTGGGCTTGAAAATAAGCAATGTAATAATTCTCATTTGTCCATTTTTTTTCTAAAAGGGCTTTTTGAGTTTGGAATTGTTCAGTTAAAGATAATTTAGCTAGAGGATTAACTTCCCGAAAACAATACGTACAACCATCTGTGCTTTTTGTGCCATCAATATTTGGACAAGTAAAATTTCCGTCTAAAGGAATACGAATTACTTTTCTCTGATATTTTCCTTTATAATAATTATCCACAGTTAAATAGTGTTTAAACATTAAAAGCCACCTCAGTATATAGATTATATCAGTTGCTTTATACAAATGTCAATCTATTTATTGATAAATCAATAAAGATTATTTTGTCGATTTTCATACTTTCTCGGCGAAAATGTGATATAATTATATGCGTTTAATTTTTGGGGGTGGGAAAATGGCTAATGAGTTTATGTTGTCACTTAATAAGATCAAGGAAGAACTTGACGTTCCAAAGCTTTTATTGGAAAGTGTCGATGTTGATGATAAAAAGGGATACTGGATTCTCAGTTTTTTTTTGCCTGAGGCAATTAAAGCCACAAAATTTAAAGCATTAAACGAAAAAGTTAAAGAAGCTTTAAAGCAATATGAAGCTAAAATTTATTGTAATTTTCGTTACGATAAAATAAATTTAGAAGAGGCAGATTATCTTGATTATTTCACCTATATCATTGAAAGCCTGACATCTTACCGACCGCGTTATTTAGCTCTTGAAACTTGTCAAATTAAATTTATTAATAAAACTTATTTTTTAAGTATCGATGAGCAATCTTCATTTTTAATGGAAAATGAGCATAAAATTATTGATCAGCTCCGCTATACAGGTTTAGATTGTGATTTATCTTTTGCTTCTGAGCAGAAGAATGAGAATATTAATGATTTAATTCCTGAGCCTAAGACAGAAGAATATATCATTATTGCGGATGACAAGCCTTTTACGCCTGTAACGAGTTCCATTATCGATAAAAAGCCCGAATATCGTTCTTTCAGAAAAGCCAAAGAATTAAACGAAGAGAATATTGTTGAAATTAATATTATTCCTTTAACGCAGATTGATTTAATGGAATATGAGCGAAAAACAAAAAACTCGCATTTTACGATACAAGGAACTATTTTTTATCAGGAATTAAGAAAAATGAAAACTGGGTCATTTCTATTAATGCTGAAAGTTACAGATGGTACAGATTCGATTTATGTTAAAAAGTTTATGAATACTTCTGACGAGGAGTTAAAAAATTTAAAAGTTGGCGATTATATTGTTTTAGTTGGTAGAGCTCAATTTGATACATATGAACGTGATGTTATAATTATGGCTGATAACATCAAACTTAAAAATAGAGAAGAAGTCTCCAAAGAAGATTTAGCTAGAGAAAAGAGAGTGGAGCTTCATACTCATACTCAGTTAAGCAATATGGATGCTTTACCAAGTGTTAAGGATTATTTTAGCCGAGCATCTCAATATGGTCATGAAGCGATTGCGTTTACAGACCATAGCGGTGTTTATGCTTTTCCGGATATCTTCAAGGTTAGTAAAAACTATCCTGATGTAAAGCCGATTTATGGCTCAGAGTTTGATTATGTCGAAGAAGATTGTGCGATGATTGCTTTAAATGAAAGTGATATAGATTTAAAAGAAGCAGTTTATTGTGTCTTTGACTTGGAAACTACTGGTTTTTCTGTAACTTATAATAAAATCATTGAGGTCGCAGCGGTTAAGATTCATAAAGGTCTGCCAATTGAAAATTTTTCGCGCTTAATTAAAATTGATGAGAAATTAACAGCCAAAATCAGTGATTTAACAAATATCACTGATGAAATGTTACAAACAGAAGGACTTGATGAAGAAAGTGTAATAAAAGAATTCTATGAATTTTGTCAAGGGACAATTATGGTTGGTCACAATGTAAACTTCGATTTAGATCATATTTATCAGGCTTTTTCTCGTTATAGTTTAGAATATAAACCGATGCCTGCACTTGATACCATTCAAATGGCTCGTGTTCTTTATGAAGGAGAAATGAAACGTTTTGGTTTAAAATATCTCTGTAAGTTTTTAAAAGTTTCACTTGATGATCATCACCGAGCACATTCAGACTCTAAAGCAACAAGCGAAGCCCTAATAATAATGTTAAATGAGATATATGCCAAAGAAATTTTAAATCACAATAAAGTTAATTCTTTAGCTAGCCCCGAAAAGGCGCATCGCTATCATTTTCCATCGCACATCACAGTTTTAGTAAAAAATCAGCTTGGCTTAAAAAACTTATATCGGTTAATCAGTTGTTCTTTAACTGATGAATTTCATGGCGGTCAAAGATTAACGAAAGCTTCGTTATTAAACAATCGTGAAGGTTTGTTAATTGGATCTGCTTGTGTTAATGGTCTTGTTTTTGATAATGCTTTAAATAAAAGCAATGAAGCTTTAGAAAAGGCAATGGCGATATTTGATTATATCGAAATACAGCCGAAAAACGCTGTTTGTCAGTTTCAGGATGATTATTTAGAACGCTTTGATCAAACTTATGAAGATGTTATCAAAAGAATCATTGCAACGGCTAAAAAGCTAAAAAAACCAGTTGTTGCGACAGGAGATTGTCATTATTTAGATAAAGAAGATTTGCAATTTCGCAGTATCTTTTTGAAAGCTAATTTAGTAGGTGGCGGTTTACATAAATTAAATAATGCAGAAAATATCCCTTTAATGCATTATCGAACAACAGATGAAATGCTTCAGGATTTTTCTTTTTTAGAAGATCCAAAACTGATTAAAGAAATTGTAATTGATAATCCAAAACAAATTGCTAGTTCCTGTGAACTGATTGAAATCTTTAACAGAAAAATGAATTCACCACATGATGATTTTTTAAAGGCGCAAGGTGTTGAAAGTGTTAAGGATGAATTAATTAGAATTGTTGATAAAAAAGCTCAGGAAATGTATGGTTCTGATTTACCAGAATATGTACTTGATCGTTTAAACCGAGAAAAAAAATCGATTATTGATCATAGCTTTTCGCCAGTTTATTACATGTCTTATCTTTTAGTTAGTAATAGCTTAAAAGAAGGTTATCTAGTAGGTTCGCGTGGATCAGTAGGAAGTTCATTAGTTGCGACCTTAATGGAAATAACAGAAGTTAATCCTTTAGTGCCTCATTATCGTTGTCCAAAATGTCTTTTTTCTTCTTTTAAATTAAATGAAGAGGAGAGAAAAACCTATCCGCTACGCAGTATTGAGGCTAAATTGCAAGATAATTTAATGGCGGTTTCTTCAGGATATGATTTGAAGAAAGCTAATTGTCCTATCTGTCAAACAGAACTTGTTGGTGATGGCCATGATATACCTTTTGAAACCTTTTTAGGATTTAAAGGCGATAAAGTTCCCGATATTGATTTAAATTTCTCTGGTGATTATCAAGATAAAGCTCATGAATATGTCAGAACAATTCTTGGACCTAAGAATGCTTATCGTTCAGGAACAGTCTCAACGATACAAAGCCGGACAGCCTTTGGTTATGTAAAAGGTTATTTAGAGAAAATCAATAAAAGTTTAAGAAGCACAGAAATGGAAAGATTGGCGTCACATCTGGAAGGCGCAAAACGTTCAACTGGACAACATCCAGGTGGTATTATTGTTGTACCTGATTATATAGAAATATATGACATTACGCCTGTTCAATATCCGGCAGATGATGTTAATAATGCCTGGCAAACAACGCATTTTGATTATCATTCTTTTGAAGATAATTTATTGAAATTAGATATTCTTGGACACGATGATCCGACGGTCATTAAGTTTTTAATGGACTATGTAAAAACCCATCAGGATGAATTTTCTTTTTCAGATGCCCGTGATATTCCTATCGCTGATCCAAACATTTATAAGTTATTCAGCGGTACAGAAGTTATCAACTGTAATCCAAAAAGAATTTTGTCTGATGTCGGAAGTTACGGAGTTCCGGAGTTAGGAACAAATTTCGTACGAAATATGCTTTCAGAAACCAAACCTGATAGTTTTGCGGGGCTTGTTAAAATATCTGGTCTAAGTCATGGGACAAATGTATGGACTAATAATGCTCAAGTTCTTGTAAAAAGTCACCCTGAGTATGGCAAAGTAGCTTTTGATGAAATAATTGGTTGTCGTGACGATATCATGATTTATTTAATTAATAAAGGTCTTGAACCGTCTTTAGCCTTTGAAATTATGGAATATGTCCGTAAATGTGATATTAAGAAGCCGGGTAAAAAAGAAAAATGGCCGCATTATTGTGAAAAAATGCGAGAGCGCAGCGTACCAGAATGGTATATCTGGAGTTTAGCGACAATTGAATACCTGTTCCCAAAAGCGCATGCGACAGCTTATATTTTAATGGCGCTTAGAATCGCCTGGTTTAAGGTTTATAAACCGATTGTCTTTTATTCAGCCTATTTTTCTAAGCGAGCAAGCCAATTTGATTATGAGGCAATGATTAAAGGTTATGATGGTATCTATAGTAAGATTGTCGAAATCAAACCAAATATGAAAAGCGAATACATCACTAATGTTCAGCTGGAAGATGAAGCTAAAGGCGATTATGTTCCGCAAACTAAAACTCAAGAGGATAAAGTCACAGTTTTATTAATTGCTTTAGAAATGGCGGAGCGAGGATTTAGCTTTCTGCCGGTTGATATAAATTTAAGTCATCCTACTGATTTTCTAATTATTGATGATAAGCTTTTATTTCCTTTTACAGCAGTTCCAGGACTAGGAATGAACGTTGCAGAAAACATTGTTGAAAAAAGAGCGGAAAAAGCTTTTACATCAGTAGCTGATATCAAAGAAAGAACAAAAATCAATAAAACCGTTTTTGAATTATTATTGAAACTAGGTACATTTGAACAATTGGAAAGTACTATAACAGAAACGGTTGTTAAAGAAGAGGAATCTAACCTCTTTAACATTTGAATAAGATTATAGTAACTGCCGAATAATAATAACATGAACAAAACGAAAATTAATTTATTTGACATAAAGGCAGTTTTATTATATAATAAAATGAAATTAATTAAAAAAGAAAGGAAGTATTTATTATGATTAGACTTAGATCAAGAAATCCAATGTTTTCTCAAATCGATAGGGGTTTGACGAGTGATGGAGTTAGTGAATGTACTTACACTGGTGTATCGATTAAAACATTGATATTAGTAGTTTTAGCTTTTGCCTCAGCAGGAGTAGCGGCTTATATGCTCCATAATCTTACAGAAGATAGCATTGGTATCTTCATGGGTGTCTTATTTGCATCTAGTTTTGTAGCTTTCATTTGTGTTGTTATTGCTTCATTAATTCCAAGAATCGCGGTAGTTCCATCGATAATATATGCACTTTCCATGGGTTTTTTCCTAGGAGTATTAAGTGCATTAGCTGAATGGGCTTTGGCAATGCCAGGCTTAGCCGCAATGGCAGTTTTAATTACTTTTACAATTTTTGGGGTTACTTTAGCGCTTTATACTTCAAGAGTTATTCGTGTAGGTAGATTTTTTCGTAAATTTATGATGATTGCAATGTTCAGTCTTCTAGTCTTTATGTTGATAGTTATGGTTTCAAGATTTTTCACTCCGACTTTAAGCGATGTAGTATTTGGTAATGGCGGCATCGGTATTGCTTTCAGCTTAATATTTATTCTTTTCGGAGCTTTGATGTTAATTTTTGACTTTGACAGAATAGAAGCATATGTAACAAATGGTGCTGATAAGAAATTCGAATGGCCTTTAGCTTTAGGGCTGATGGTTACATTAGTTTGGATTTATGTTGAGGTATTACGTTTGTTAATAATTCTCGCAAGCAGAAGAAAATAGTCAAAAAGTCCAGTCAACTTCCCTTTATGCTAATATATTATTATTAGATGAAGGGAGGTTTTTTTCTTGACTCACATGCCAAATCAAGGATCTTGTGGCTGCCCTTGGGGGACAAACCCAAATATGGGAATGCAGCAACCAAATCCTCATGGACCAACTCCGTCACCAACAGAACATACTTGTCCACCGCTTAGTGCACCAGTAAACGTTGTCCATAAATGTTTTGTTGAGCGCGTACCACAGGTTTGCAACTACCATACACATATCGTTAATACAGTAGTTAGAAAAGCATTTTTAGTACCAACTTTTTCATGTTCATCAGAAACTGTATTTGTTAATGAGTGTTGCCAAGGACCTACAACACGGTAATATTTGAATAAAATGATGAAAGACACTTTTTAGGGTGTCTTTTTCATTTTGTGGATTAGTTGAATTTTAGACTAACAAATCAATAAACAATAACAATTATCTTATTATAGATGGCGGTAACTTGGCTGGCTCTTGATGAATAACTGCTCAGTAATAGCATTGAACAATTTTCATTCATGGGAATAAAGAGCAAAATTGGTTTTGTAAATTTTTCGGGTATTGATGTTCCTATAAATTAGCGATAAGGATGTTAATCATGGGGATATCACTTTTAAGTTTTATTAAACATTTTAACGACGAAATTAAATATTTGGATTATTTGGTACAGTTAAAATATGGACCGAATTTTAAGTGCACAAAATGCAATTCAAATAAAATAAATTAAGTCTCGCTTTGCTACTTTATACTGCTCAGAATGTAAAAAATAGTTTTCAGTTGCCAAAGATACAATTTTTGAAAGTTCTAAAATTTCACTTTTGTAATGGTTAATTGCTGGAACGATTGTTGAAACTTGCTGCTGCGATGCTAAGGGCTTTTTTTATAGTCTAGTAAAATAAAACTAGCATTTTAAGCCATTAAGTAATATAATATTAATGTATAAAGCGTTTACAAATATTATAAATTTAAGAAAGATGGGGTTTAAATGCTTAAAAAATTAAATAGCTTAATAGTTGTGATAGTAATAACATTTAGTCTAATTGGATTAGCATCCTGTAGTCAAAAAGATGAATTGGATTTAACAACATGGAATGAGGCGTTAGAAGAAAGAATAAGGCATGATTACTTCCAACAGTTTGGTCATGAATCTTCTTGGATCGTGTTCTATGGAATGCATAATAATGGTTCAGTTGCGCTTTTTTTTCCAACTGGTAATTTGGCGATAAAAAATGTAGTAATATCAGGAGTAGAGTTTAGACATACTACCTGGTGGCGGATTTTAATTTGGAGATCAGGAAGTTTTTATGATCTTGAAGATATCGATAAAATTTTTGATAATAATATCTTAACTCAAAGTGATATTGAAGAAATTGGCAGAATACATTCAGAAACAAATGCTTCAAATAGATAATATTCGCAAATAAAAGTAGGAGAAATATTGATGAAACGAACTATATTAAGATTAAATAAAATTTCCTTGTTTACATTAGTTGTTGGATTATTAATTATTCTTATGGGAGTTACTGTTTTAAATGAAGTTAATGCTGCAGAAAATTTGGTTAGCTGAAACGTCTTTCTAATATGTGTCTTAGGTAAAACAAATATAAATAAAAGAAGCATTTTTAAATTGCTTTTTTTATTTATAACCTTGTTATTCAAAGATAATTGTTTATATAACTATTTAAAGCGACAAGTATAATGTTTGGATGGCAATTCGCTTCCTCAACTAGAGCAGAGCCAAAAACATTTTTTAGAAAAGAGGAACAAATACATTATTTATTCAAAAGGAAAAAAATCATTTCCAAATATAATTGGAAAAAATAAAAACTTTATTATTTTTGTTTTGGAAAAACTCTAAATTATGATAAAATATTTAAGTAGTTTGGTAATCAAGGAGATAATTTATGAATAAGCAATATAACTTTAAAGAAATAGAAAAAAAATGGCAAGATTTTTGGCAAAAAAATAATTCATTTAAAGCCAAAGACTTTAGCAATAAAGATAAATTTTATGGCTTGATTGAATTTCCATACCCTTCTGGTCATGGGTTACATTGTGGCCACATTCGCGCTTATTCCTCGATGGATATTATCGCCCGTAAAAGAAGAATGGAAGGTTTTAATGTTTTATTTCCAATTGGTTATGATGCCTTTGGTTTGCCAACGGAAAATTATGCTTTAAAACATAAAATTCATCCTAGAAAAGTCACAGATGATAATATAAAGACTTTCAATGACCAATTGATTGCGACAGGTTTTTCTTTTGATTTTTCACGCGTAATTGATACTACAGATCCAAATTACTATAAATTTACACAATATATCTTTTTGAAGCTTTTTGAACACAACTTAGCTTATAAAAGTAAAACTTTAGTGAATTTCTGTCCGGAATGCAAAGTTGTTTTGGCTAATGAGGAATCACAGGGCGGCAAGTGTGATCGCTGTGAACATCAAGTTGTCCAAAAAGAAAAAGATGTATGGTTTTTAAGAATTACTGAATATGCCCAAAAATTGTTAGATAGTTTAAATGACCTCGATTTTCCAGAGCGAATAAAAACAGAGCAGGAAAATTGGATTGGCAGAAGTGTTGGGGCTAAAGTAAAGTTTCCGCTATCTGTAGGTAAAGATCTTGAAATCTTTACAACACGGCCAGATACGATTTTTGGAGCTACTTTTATGGTTATTGCGCCAGAACATCTGCTTTTAACAGAACAAAAGGACTTAATAAAGAATTATCAGGAAATTTCTGATTATGTTGCACAAGCTAAAAGTAAAACGGAAATGGAAAGGGTTCATTTTAATAAAGATAAAAAGGGAATAAAGATTAATGGTATTAAAGCAATCAATCCTTTGACAAAAAAAGAGATTGACATTTTCGTAGCTGATTATGTGATGATTTCTTACGGCAGTGGAGCTGTAATGGCTGTACCAGGGCATGATCAAAGGGATTATGAATTCGCTAAAAAACATAGATTACCAATTCAAGAGGTTATTAAGGGTGGTGATTTATCACAAGCTGCTTATACAGATACAGAAGGAGTTTTAGTTAATTCCGATTTTCTGGATGGATTGACAGTTACCGAAGCAATCCCTAAAATACTTGTATATCTAGAAAAAGAAAAAATAGGTTCTAAAGAAACTAATTATAAAATGAAGGATTGGGCCTTTAATCGTCAAAGGTATTGGGGAGAGCCAATTCCGATTATTTATTGTGCATCTTGCGGGGTAGTACCTGTGCCTTATAAAGATTTACCGGTATTATTACCAAACATTAAGAATATTGAAGTCACAGATACTGGCGAAAGTCCTTTAGCTAATGTGCCAGAGTTTGTAAATACAATATGTCCTAAATGTGGAAAGAAAGCTAAAAGAGAAACTGATACTATGCCGCAATGGGCTGGCTCAAGCTGGTACTTCTTAAGGTTTGCGGACCCAAAAAATTCTGAAGTTTTCGCGGATTATGACAAGCTAAAATATTGGCTACAAGTTGATTGGTATAATGGTGGTATGGAGCATGTCACAAGGCATATGATTTATTCACGGTTTTGGAATCAATTTCTGCATGATATAAAACTTGTTCCATTTAAGGAGCCTTATAAAAAGCGTTCTTTTCAAGGTCTGATCTTAGGTAGTGATAATGAAAAGATGAGTAAATCAAGGGGCAATGTTGTTGATCCGATGGATATTATTAATAATTTTGGTGCTGATACTTTAAGATTATTTATGATGTTTATGGCGGAATATGATCAACCTGTTGCCTGGAATGATAAAGCAATCCAAGGCTGTCGCCGGTTTATTGAAAGACTATGGCGTCTTCAAGAAAACATTAATTCAACATTAAAGGAAACAGATTCAAGTGTAGAAGTAATTTTGCATAAAACGATTAAAAAGGTTTCTGAAGATATTGAAGCGATGAAGTTTAATACAGCTATTGCCCAGTTAATGATTCTTTTAAATGAAATTGAAAAATCACAACTAACTGTCAGTGATTATTTAACAATTCTAAAACTTGTTAATCCTTTTTGTCCGCATGTAACTGAAGAGTTAAATAGTTTTTATGCAAAAGATACGCTTGTTAATTCATCATGGCCAGTTTACAATCCAAAGAAGTTATTGACAGATGAATGTTTATATATTATCCAAATTAATGGAAAGTTAAAAGAAAAAATCAGTATTAAACGTGATTTATCAGATAGCGAAGTAGAAAAAGTAGTTTTTTCTGATGAACGGATTATTAAAATTTTAGCTACTCAAAAAATAAAGAAAGTTATTGTAGTAAAAAATCGACTTGTTAATATTGTCGTATAAAGAAGTGTTTTGATGGATTTCACGGCATTTTCACACATGTAATGATGGCTTTTTATATAATTTAACCGAGGTGAGAGATATGCCGATTGTTTTGGCAGGAATAGGGATTTACGTTGCATTTTCAGTTTTTTTAATCCCAATTGTTTTAGGGATTATGATGGCCAAACGCTATAATTTAATTATGGGACTTGTGTCTACAGTGTTTTTTGGATATATTATGGTATTTATCATTGAATTCATTGATGATTCTTTTATTGCGTCAATTAATAACTCAACAGAAAATGGGCTACATGAGGGAATAACAGCTCTTGGTAATGCTTATAGTTATTTTATTGATAGCATTGTTCGAGGTTTTGTCGATAATATGAATTTCAACTTTCAATTTCTCTATGATTTTGGACCGCTTATTATAATCTCATTAGTTTTTCTGATAATTTTAGTGCCTTCAGGAAGATTAAGGGCTGCAAGAATAAGACGGAGAAGAGCTGGATAATTATGAAACGCGTAGAGTACATTGAAATAGGCAAGATAGTCAATACTTTCGGAATTCGTGGCGAAGTTAAAATTAAGCCGTTTACCGATTTTGATCGTTTTGCTAAAAACAAACGAATTTATGTTTCTTATCAAGATAAATATCATGAAGAGATTATTGCGACTAGTCGTGTCCAAAAAGGCATTTATTATGTTAGTTTTAAGAACTATGACAATATCAATCAAGTAATAAAATATAAGGATGCTTTGTGTTATATCACAGAACTTGATCAGGAAAAACTTCCTGAAGGTGAATACTATTTTCATCAGTTGGTTGGTTTGAAAATTTATAATCGGAAAAATATTTTAAGGGGAACAGTCAGGAAAGTCCTTGAATATCCATTGAGTGCTTATTTAGAGGTTAGTATCAGTGATAATAAAACAAAACTTATCCCTTTTATTAGTCACTTTATTGATAGCGTTGATGAAGAAAAGATTATCATTAATGAAATAGAGGGTCTTTTATGAAAATTGATATTCTGACGCTTTTTCCGGAAATGTTTAGTGGATTTTTTGATAATTCAATCATTAAAAGAGGATTAGCAAAAGGAAATATCGAAGTTAATTTTCATAATTTTCGTGATTATTCAACTAATAAGCATCATCGAGTTGATGATACGGTTTATGGTGGTGGTGCTGGTTTATTACTTTCTGTTGAACCAATTTATAATTGTTTAAAAGCAATTAAGACAAAAGATTCCTTTACAATAATGTTATCACCACAAGGAAGCCTCTTTAAGCAAAAGGCGGCTTATGAATTAATAGAACAAAAACATCTGATTATTATTTGCGGACATTATGAAGGTTTTGATGAAAGAATCAAGAATTTCATTGATTTGGAGATATCAATTGGTGATTATGTTTTAACGGGAGGCGAAGTACCGGCAATGGTACTGTTAGATGCAGTTATCAGACTTATGCCAGGTACAATTAAAGAAGACTCGCATCTGAAGGATTCTTTTTCTGAGTATTTGTTAGAGCATCCACAATATACAAAGCCTTATGACTTTATGGGTATGACGGTTCCAGATGTTTTGGTCAACGGTAATCATAAGGAAATTGCTAAGTGGCAATATCGTGAACGTTTAAAAAAAACCTATCAAAATCGGCCGGATTTACTTAATTTATCGGAATTATCCGCAACTGATTTAGCTATTATTAAAGAAGTGGAGGAAGGAAAGTGAAGAAAGTAATTGTTGTTTTGTTTTTGTTATTGAGTTTAACAGCCTGTGGAAACAGAAAAGAGTACAGTGATTTTTATAATTACACAGAACTAGAAATTATCTTTCAGGATATGAGAAGAGATAATGGACGCTTTATGCAACGCTATCGTTTTTTGGATGTCAGATCATTATCTGAAAGGCAGGTTTCCTGTCCTCGGCTCTTCACTTTTCATACTAGAGGTTCGGTTTTAAATGATATGAGCAATATGGGTGTTAGAAACCGAGATTATATCATTATTATGGGCACAAATAGCGATGATCAAAGACCGCATGAAATTAGAGCCTTACTCGTTGAGAATGGCTTTAGGAATGTAGTTATTTATCTAGGGGGCTTTGAAAATTATCTGCTTAATCCTAATGCCCGAATTGAAAGAAATTGTTCGACAAACTGCGGCTGTTAAAAAAAGCTTGACAACTAATTTCAATTGTAGTAAAATATTAAGGCATCAAAACTTTTGTTCCGCTGGGAAAAAATGTCCTATGAACGGTAATAATAGAGGAGAATACTAATATGTCAGAAGTTCTAAAAGGTCAAGCTTTAATCGAAGCTATAACCAAAGATTACCTGAAAAATGAAAACGAGTTTCGTCCCGGGGATACAGTAAAGGTATCAGTTAAAATTAAAGAGGGCGAAAAGGAAAGAATTCAGCTTTTTGAAGGTCTTGTTATTAAAAAACAAGGCGGCGGAGTTAGCGAAACTTTCACTGTTCGTAAAATTTCATATGGAATTGGAGTTGAAAGAACCTTTCCAGTTCATGCACCAACAATCGATAAGATTGAAGTTGTTAGAAAAGGAAAAGTCCGTCGTGCGAAATTACATTACATTCGCGGATTATCAGCTAAAGCATCAAGAATTAAAGAAAGAGCATAAAAGAGGACAAAAAGTTCTCTTTTTTTTGGATTTTTGAGGCAAAACCATAACTTCTTGCATATAATTAATCGGTGATAGTTTTTGATTTATTATTTTATCGGCATCAAAGGCGCTGGCATGAGTGCATTAGCTCTTATCTTGAATGATTTGGGAGAAAGCGTATTGGGAAGCGATGTTGAAGAATATTATATAACTGAAGAGCCTTTGTTGGAAAGAAATATTGAAATTCTTAATTTTAATATTAATAATCTGAGGGAAGATTATACTTATATTATTGGTAATGCCTTTTTAAAGCATTTTGAGACAATTTATATCAAGGAAATGAAGTTTCGTCATTTTTTATATCAGGATTTCATTAATGAATACTTTAATGATAGTTATCGGAAAATCGCTGTTTCTGGAACTCATGGAAAAACAACAACGACTAAAATAATTTCAGATATGTTTAAAGCCTCTAACCAAAAAATTAACACTTTAATCGGTGATGGGACTGGATTTGGCAGTAAAGATAATAAAACTATTCTTTTTGAAGCTTGCGAGTATCGGAAGCATTTTTTAAGTTATTCACCTGATATTTTAGTTATTACTAATATTGAACTTGATCATGTCGATTATTTTAAAGATGAAGAAGAGGTTGTCAGTACTTTTCAAAGTTTAGCAGAAAAATCAAGATTAGTTATTTATAACGGGGATTGTCCTAATTGTCAGAAGCTTGATGTTCATGAAAAAATTACCTTTGGAAAAAGTTCTCAAAGTAATTGTCAGTATCACATTTTAGATGATACGGAGGGTTATCATGTGCGGATTGATTTTTTAGGGAAAACAACATTCTTTAAACTGCCTTTTTATGGCATTTATATGATTGAAAACTTTCTGGCTGCCTATATAGTTGCTAGAATCAACGGTATTGAAACAAAATTTATTAATGAAATGTTAAATGACTTTCAAATGCCAAAAAGAAGAATGTCGGAATATAACTTGCCTGGTAATAAACTGCTGATTGATGATTATGCTCATCATCCTAAAGAGATTGAAGTTACCTTAAAGGCTATAAAGCGCAAATATCCTGAACATCAACTTTATACGATTTTTCAGCCACATACTTATTCGCGTTTTAAGCATTTTTATCAGGAAATTTTAAAGGCTTTAGCAGTATCAGATATATTTTATATTACCGAGCCGTTTTCATCTGCTCGTAATGATTCTAAAAATAATAAGCTTATTCCAAAAAGCCTTAAATTTGATTCTAAATATATTCCGGAAATCTTAGGAAAAGAAGATTCGATAATTGTTTTTATGGGAGCGGGCGATATAAATAATCTTTTATATGAAAGTATGAAAAAATTTTCATAGAAATCTTGAAAACTTTTTCATAGTGTGCTATAATGATAGTAAGGATGTGAAACTATGAATAACATTACTATCTACGATGTAGCATCAAGAGCGAAAGTTTCTCTGGCAACAGTTTCCAGAGTTTTAAATAATCCAGAAAAAGTTAAGGAAGAAACAAGAATCCGGGTTTTAAACGTTATTGATCAATTAGGATATAGACCGAATGCGATTGCTAGAGGTTTAGCAAGTCGAAAAACCACAACAGTTGGCGTTATTGTTTCGGATATGACCAGAGCCTCAATCGCCGAAACATTAGGTGGAATTTGTGATATTGCTAAAAAATATAAATATGCGATTAAGCTATTTTCTATTATGCGTGTTGAGGATGTTGAAGATACTTTAAAAGATGTAATAGCTGAACAAGTCGATGGCGTTTTATATTTAAATGATGAACTTGAAGAAGAGAACCTAAAGAAAGTTGTCGAGAATTTAAAGAGTGTTAGAATGCCAATTGTTTTCTGTAATGTTGTAAGTGATTTTTCCAATATTCCAACAGTAGGTATTAACTATGAGCTTGCGGCTTATGAGCTTACTAAAAAAATGATTGAAAAAGGCAAAAAGAATATTTATTTTATTTCGACTACTAGAAAATATTCAGTTAATGATAAAAAAGAGCAGGGCTATTTAAGAGCGATAAGTGAAGCGAATTTAGAGCCAAAGATTGAAAGAACAACTGGAGATACAGAAATCAACCAGCCACTTTTCCGTTATATTTTAGATAATAATAAAATTGATGGTGCAATAGCCGCCCGCGATTCAATAGCCGTCTCATTTTTAAATGTTGCCCGTTTTATGGGAAAAAGAATTCCAGAAGATTTGGCAGTAGCTGGTTTTCAAAATACGCGCTATGCTAAACTTTCGCGTCCAATGTTAAGTTGTATTCATTTACCGGTTTATGATATCGGTGCAGTTTCAATGCGCCTTTTGACTAAATTAATGAACGATGAAGAAACGGTAGAATTAAATATAATGTTACCGCATGCCATCGTGGAAAGAGAAACGTTATAAAAAATGAAACTTTTTGAAGATTTACAATACCGCGGTCTAGTTCATTCTTTTAGCGATCCGGAATTAATTGATAAGCTTAATAATGAAAAACTGACATTTTATTTAGGAACTGATCCGACGGGAGAAAGTTTACATGTCGGTCATTTAGTTGTGTTCTTATTAGCTAAGCGTTTGGAAATGAAAGGCCATAAGCCATTATTATTAATCGGCGGCGCAACGGGTTTTATTGGCGATCCGCGTCCAGGTAATGAACGGGAATTTTTAAGTAAAGAAACACTGGAACACAACACCATAAGTCTGTTTAACCAAGTTCAAAAATTATTTAAATGTCAAATGGTCAATAATTATGACTGGACTAAGGATTTGAGCTTTATTGATTTTTTAAGAAAATATGGAAAACATTTTTCGATTAATTATCTTTTAGCAAAAGAGAGTGTTGCAAGTCGTCTTCAAACAGGAATTTCTTTTACAGAATTTTCCTATAATTTAATGCAAGCTATGGATTTTCACCATCTTTACCTAACAGAAAATTGTACGTTACAGATTGGTGGCCAAGACCAGTGGGGGAATTTGCTTTCCGGTTTAGATTTAATTAGAAAATTAGAGAAGAAAGCGGAGTGTTATTGCTTAACTGCGCCACTTCTTACAAAAGCTGATGGTGGGAAATTTGGTAAATCTGAAGGTGGAGAATCTATTTGGCTTTCAGAAGATAAAACTTCGGTATATGAATTTTATCAGTACTGGATTAATACAGCCGATAATGATTGCGAATCGCGTTTGAAAACTTTTACTTTTTTAGATAAAGCCCAAATTGATGAGTTAGCGCAAGCCATCAAGACCGCTCCGGAAAAAAGAGAAGCACAAAAAATTTTAGCTTTTGAAGTTACTAAAGTTGTGCACGGTGAAGATAAGACTAAAGAAGCCATCATGCTTTCAGAAAAGCTTTTTACAGGTGATATTAGTAATCTGACAAAACAACAAATCGAAAGTGCCTTTAAAGGTATTGAAGCAAGTGCTCAAACTGAAATCTCGCTAATTGATGCTTTAATAACTTTAAAATTAGCCGTTTCTAAACGAGAAGCGAGAGAATTTATCCAAAATGGAAGTATATCAGTTAATGGTATTAAGATTAATGATTCAGAATTAATTTTAAATGCTTCTAACGCGTTACATAAAAAATACAATATTATAAGACGCGGCAAGAAAAAATATGCTTATATAATTCACTAAAAGGTCTGAAAGGCCTTTTTTTATCTTATAACAATATTTATACTTATTATAATGTATAAATATTGTTATAAGTTGAAAATAGAAATTCCTAAAGAATAAAAAAGAAGCACATGCTTCTTTAAAGCATATTTATTTCGCTTTTGTTCTATAATTTTATGGGTGATAACCATTAAATTAATTAGTTATGATAATATTGCAAAGAATTATCAAAAAATAAAAGAAGAATCGAAAAAAAAAATTTACGCTGTTTTAAAGTCCGATGCTTATAATCATGGTATAGAAAAAACCGCAAAAACTTTAATTGAATGTGGCTGTAATAATTTTTGTGTTTGGGATTTTGAAGAAGCCAAACTGTTAAGGGAACATAATTCTGATGCCAGAATTTTATTGTTAGGAGATTTTCAAGTTGAATTATTAAAGTTATATCAGGATAATAAAATTACTGTTACTTTATCCGATCTCAATAAACTAAAATTTTTAATTGATACAGACATTGAATTTCAAATTAAAGTGGCTTCCAAAATGAAACGCTTTGGTTTAGAAGTTAATGAAATAACACAAGCAATGAAAATTATCTCTGAGCACAGTTTAAAACTTACAGGAATTTACTGCCATTTTGCCCATACAAAAAAAGAAGCTGAATACCAATTAGAGGTAACAGCTTTTAAAGAAGTTATTGAAAAAATTGAGTTTAAAAATATCGATATTCATTGTGCTTCAAGTTATGGTGATTATCATTTAACTTTTGATAATGCGATAAGAATAGGAATAGCATTATACAGCTTTTATCCGGCAATGCATATATTTGGAAAAGTTCTTAAAACTAGCATAGTTAAAAAAGGAGAAGCTATTTCTTATGCGAGTGATTATCGCCTAGAAAAAAATAGTATTGTAGCGATTGTTAACCTTGGTTATGCGGATGGACTTTTAAAGCATAATAAAGGCAGGCTAGTGCAAATTGGTAATAAATCATTTCCGATTATTGGTGAAATCTGTATGAATGTCTGTTTTATCTTAGTTGATGAAACGGTAAAAATAGACGACAAAGTAGAATTTTTAGGCGAAAACATTACTTTGGATTATTTGAGTATTTATCTCAAACAAATTAGTCATGAGATTTTATTGAGTTATTAATTATTTTAATTTGCGGCCAAGACCAATTTTATCGTAAACTTTTTTAATTTTGCGTGCCGCAAGAAATGAAGCATTTTCCTTACCTTTATTTAAGATTTCATCGAGGTAAGGAGAATTAATTAATTCATTATAACGGGCCTGAATTGGTTCAATCTCAGCTGTTATCACTTGCGCAAGGCTTTCCTTTAATTCTGCATAACTCTTATCTTTAAATTGTGCCTCAACAGTCTTAATTTCCGTGTTAGTGACTGTAGCATAGATAATAAGTAGGTTGCTGATGCCTGGTTTATTTTCAGGATCAAAACGAATTACACCATCAGAATCAGTAACAGCTGATTTTATTTTATTGCGAATCTGAGCCGGGGTTTCAAGCATATTAATATAAGATTTTGGATTATCATCAGATTTACTCATTTTTTTGTCGGGATTTGTTAGTGATTTAATGCGAGCCCCTAGAGGCTTAATGATTGGCTCTGGTACTTTAAATACTTCACCAAAACGATTATTAAAACGAATCGCAAGATCACGTGTTAATTCCAGATGTTGTTTCTGATCATCACCGACTGGCACAAATTCAGCATCATATAATAATATATCGCCAGCCATTAAAGTCGGATAAGTTAAAAGACCAGTAGGAGAAGCTTCGCCTTTGGCTTTTTTTTCTTTATATTGGGTCATACGATTTAGCTCACCAACATGAGATAAACATTGCATAATATAACCTAATTCAGCGTGCTCTTTAACTTCGCTTTGAATAAAGAGATTTGTTTTTTCACTCTCTAATCCACAAGCCAAATAAAAAGCAGCTAAAGAGCGAATTTGCTGCCTTAACTTTTCTTTTTCAGGGAATGAAACGGTTATCGCATGCAAATCAGCAATAAAAATAAATAATTTTAAATCAGGGTTATCTTGAAGCAACTTAAAATTTTTAATTGCTCCTAAGTAATTCCCTAAAGTAATAATGCCAGTTGGCTGAATACCTGATACTAAATTCTTCATCTATAAACGTCCTTTCTAAATAAAAAAATCGTCCCTAAAATTTCTAAGGACGATTTAATCGCGGTGCCACCTTAGTTCCCAAGAAACTTGGGCCCTCAAAATAAAAATCAGCTCCAAGATTCCACTTCAGATTTTTTTTCGGCTTTCACTATCCCGATTTCGCTAAATAATCCTACTTTTATCTTATCAATGCTGTATTAAGTTTTTAATATTATATGTCTATTTATTTTTTTTGTCAAGAAATTATTTATCTTTCAAAAGAATTTCAAGTTCATCAACAAGCGATTTTAAACGATTTACAACGCTTAAGAATGTTTCTTTATCCGTTAAATCAGCACCAGCTTTTTTAGTCTGCACAACAGGGTAGTCGGAACCGCCTGATTTAAGCAACGATAAATAATCATCAAAAGCATTAACTTTATTTTCCTTAATATTTTGATAAATCTTCAAGGAAGCCGCAAAACTTGTGGCGTATTGATAAACGTAAAATGGCGAATAAAAGAAGTGAGGAATATAACACCAGACTAAATGTTTGAGATTTTCATTATTTAAATCAATGCCATAATATTCTAAATAAAGATCGGTCATTATTTTTGATAATACTTCCGCATTTATTGGCACATCATTCTCAGCTAATTTATTTGCTTCATATTCATAATTTGCAAATAACGTCTGACGATAAAAAGTACCAAGGATATTTTCAATCGCTCTTTCTAAAAGCGCGATTTTTTCTTCTTTACTGGAAGTTTCTTTAATTAGTTGGTCAAGTAATAGATGCTCATTGAATGTTGAAGCAATTTCTGCAACAAATATTGTATATGAAGAGTTAAAGAAATCCTGAGTTTCTTCAGAAAATAAAGAGTGGGCGGAATGACCAGCTTCATGAGCGATTGTAAAGCAATCATTTAATGTATCAGCATGATTTAAAAGAATATAAGGATGAAGACCATGAAAACTTGCAGAATACGCTCCAGTTTGCTTACCGTCTTGTTCATAGACATCAACAAAGCCATCAGCCAATGCTTGTTTTTGTTTAGCCACAAAATCTTCGTTTAAGCCTTCTAGTGAACGGAAGAATAGAGCCTTGCCTTCTTCATAAGTAAATTTCCGGTCAATTTTGCCCATTGTCAAAAAGCGGTCATATGTATGGTATTGCGATAAGCCTAAATAATTTTTCTTTAATTCCTGATATCTTTTTACATCGCTATTGTTATTTCTGGCAACATCAATAAGTGTTAAGAAAACAGAAGCAGGAATTTGATTGCTTTCCAGATATTTTTCTAAAAATGAATCATAACCCCGAGCTTTAGTGTCAGCTTTATTGGCTTTTAGAATTTTATCATAAATTGCAGCATAAGTATTTTTATTTTTATCATACTTGTCGTATAATGCTTCAAAGATAAGTTTTCTGTCATTTTCTGTTTTGGAGTTCTCGATTAAAGCTGACCAGTTTCCTGGGGTAACAGTTACATTTTCTTTGTCGGAGAGATTAATAACGGGATTAATTGGATCCATTACACTAATTGCAGTATAAAGGTCATCACAGCTATAGGCCGAAGTTACTGGAGAATAAATTGCTAATAGACCTTCTGTTTTGCCATCAAAGATATGTTTTTGATTTTTAAAAAGTTTTTCCAAAGAAAAGAGATTAGTTTTTATTAATTTGTGTTTTTTGCTGAATTCCTGATATTTCTTCAAGGGCAGCTGTAAAATCTCTGGTTCGAAAAAACTTAGTATTTCATTTAACTCCTGATAAATAAACTCAATTTCCTTGCGTTTAGTATCAGCTTCCAGATCTTTTAAGTTTAAGTCACTTTTACGATGGACATAGGCAATTGCCCGATAAAGTTTCATTACATAGTTTTGATAGTCTTGAAAGTACGCTTCTAAAATACTAGCATCAGACAGTTTGTCTTTATACTTATCAAAAAGCTTGATTTCCGCCTTTAATTCTTTGAAAAGTTTGTCAAAGTCATTTTCACTTTTAAATATATGGTCTAAGTTCCATTTCATTGTATCTGTCCCCTTTTTAAATATATTAATGTAATTTAAGAAAAAATGCAAGAAATAAATATTAAAATAAGCGAATTCATTTGATAAATAACGTAATTTATATTAAAATATTAGTTAGAAGAAGAAATAGGTGATTATCTTGAACATGCTTAAAAGATTTTTTTTCCATTCAAAACAGAAATATTTAACATTAATTATTGCTTGTGTGCTTATAAATTTGATTTTTATCTCTTTTAGTTTTAATGATATTAGTATCAGAACCTTTGAAGATAGTTTTTTTGTTACAGCAATTTTAATGTTTGGTGGCGGTGGTTTTTCATTTATTAATTATCATGGTGGTTTTCATATGTTTGGCTATACAGGACAATATATGAAAAATCTTTGGGGGAAAGCCAAGTATAATCACTATCACGAATATATTGTTGCTAAGAATGAGGATAACAAAAACAAGAAATATAACTTTGGTCCATACCTTTTTATCGGCTTCTTTTTCTTGATTTTAAGCCTCTTGTTGAGTTTTTTTGTTTAAATTGTGTGGTTTTAGTGAAAAAATAGGGCATTAGGGACAAGTAAACGGTTTCAAAATAAAAAAAAGCTTGAATTATCTATGCGACATGTGTATAATATTATATCAACAAGATAACGGATAAGTGGAATTATCTTGCAAAAGCGCCTTTTTTTGGCGCGCCAAAATAAAAAAGGAGAATAAGGAATGAAAAAGGGATATTTAAAAAGTGCTTTAGTCTTATTTTTAAGTGCAGTCGCTGTCATTGCTTTAGCTGGATGTAGACCTGGAGGTAATGAAACTGGTCCATATCAATATACAAGTGATGCACAGCTAAATCTTAATCAAAGCGGAACTGCGCACTCTTTCGTAACGTCTTCATTTGCGGAAAGAAAGGAAATCCTTGCTCAGTTAGAGCGTTGGGCTTTAGAAAACAGCCTTCTAGGGATAACATTGTTCGCTAATAATGCTAGTGTACTAGTTCACCCAGATATAACTTTACCTGTTCAAGCAGCTATTCCTGGCTTTGGCTTTGGTATAATTGCTGAAGGATCAGTTGATGCTGATTTAATGACGCAAGGTAATCCAGCATGGAGAAGATATTATCATTTATGGGATACAAATGATCCTAATCATATAAATGGTATGGCTTCACAAGCCGCAACGGTTAGTGACTTCCAAGATTTAGTGCATGGTAGCTTCTGGCAAACTAATTTGAACACTAATAGAAATGGTTGGGAGTTTTTTGATAATCTAGCAATTGGCTTACCACAACCAACAACTCAAGGTGCAGACTTAGATACATATTTCGGTACAACATGGCGTATTGAAGTAAGAACTGATGTTCGTTACAATACTTTGTCTACTAATGCAGTTTTTGCGCCTTTCCGTGATCGTTTAGTTACAGTTGATGATTTCATAGTTCCTTTCCAAGAATTATGGAACCAATCAAATGGTTTAGTTCGTGCTCAAGATCAATTAACTGGAGCAGGATTAATTGTTGGTGCTAGAAATTACTTTAATGCTACTGGTGATGGCTTTAATCAAGCAGCTTGGGATGCTGTTGGAATTAATGCTATAACAGAAGGTGGAAGATCATTCGTAGAATTTGAATTTACAACACCAATGAACCAATTTTTTGCGATGTGGAATCTAAATAACTCAATGAATCAACCACTACCTAGAGATTTTATAACAGCAATCGGTGGTATCCGCAATTACGCTTCTTTTGTTAGTGCTAATAACTGGACACCAATTGATACTACGCTTACAGCATCTGGACAGTTTGTTGTAGAGCATTGGGACCAAGGACAACAAATTGTTTTCCAAAACAATCCAAATTATGTTGGTCCGCGTTCTAATAATATGGCAGGAATCCACTATAGAATTCTTCCGGGACAAGCAACGGATCCACAAACAGCTTTTAGAGAGTTTTTAGAAGGAAACTTGCATCAAGCTGCAATTCCAGCTGCTCGTTTAGCAGAATTCAGAAACGATCCAAGAATGGTTATGGGTGCAGCAGGTTCAACTACTAAGATGAACATTAATAGTACAACTCAAGAGAGATGGGAAGAGTTATTTGGAACAAATGGATCTGTAGTTCAAAATCATGTAGATGATTATTGGGATGTTAAACCAATAATGTCTAATCAAGCATTTTTATGGGGCTTACAGTTTGCAACAAATCGCCAAGCAATAGCGGCTGAGCAAGGAAGAGATGCATCATTTAATTTCTTTTCGCCGAACTATCTTTGGGATCCGTTAAATGGATTTTCTTGGGTGCAAAGTGATTTGTATAGAGATTTCGTTGCGGCAAGCTTCTTAGGTGCTGATGGTACTGATGATTATGGTTTCTCTGCAGCACAAGCTAATCATTTATTTACAGTAGCGGGTAATCAGTTAGTAGCGCAAGGACATTATAGCCCTGGTGATGTTGTCGAGATTGAAATTGCTTGGCAAACAGCAGCAAACAGAGAGACATTTGCTTCTATTGTGGCAATGTGGGAAACAGCTTTTAATACATCTGATTCACCAATCTCTATCCGATTCACTCATTGGCATGGAGATGATTGGACAGCTGTATATTTCGAAAAGATGTTAATTGGACAGTTTGACCTTGGTTTTGGAAATATTTCTGGAAATGCCTTGAATCCGCTTAACTTTATGGAAACTATTATTGATGACAACCGTTCTGGATTTGTTATCAACTGGGGAGTTTCTACTTCTCAAGTTTCTGATATGATTCAATTTAGAGGACAAGCTTGGTCATTCAATGCTCTATGGATGGCAGCAGAGCGCGGAGTATATGAAGTTGGTGGAGCAGAAGCGCCAATCTATGATGCACTTTTGCGTAGTAACTTATATAATGACGGCGCAAGAACTATTACAGTAGCTTATGATACGGTTAATGTAGCTAATGTTACATCAAGTCTCGCAAGTATACGTGTTAGGTGGCATAATCCAGAAACGAATCAGATGGAATTCTTTGATGTTGACCTTAGTACTGCGGTTCGTAATGGTAGAGAAATTAGTTTTGTTTTACCAGCTGAATATAACGACAGATTTGTTGGTGCAATTGATATCTTAGTTAATTTTAACGCAACAGTATTTGGTGTGGATGCTTCATTTAGTCCAGTTATAATTAGAACTAGAACTACAAGATAAATTTTACTTAATAATAAATAAAAATAAGATTAGCATCACAGCTAATCTTATTTTTAAATATAAATTCAGCTGAATTCAGTATTTTAAAGGAGGTAATATTAGTGACAAAATATATCTTGCAGAGGATTGGACTAGTTTTTTTAACGCTTTTTATTATTTTAACCATTGTTTTTGTACTTTTAAGAATGTTGCCGTTTCAAATGATTCCAGGCACAGCAGAAGTACGGTTTGGTTTTTTTCAACATGAGGTAATATTAGGTAATGTTGTACAATTTAATGCCCCGCAAGCAAATAGAGGTGCTCATCTTTTTAGATTTGTTGACCATACAGGCATGCCATTTTATTTTTATCGAACATCAATTAGTACACAATATTTTAGCTTTTTAAGAAACGTTTTTACTAGATGGGATTGGGGAGTTTCAACTCATATTCAACCTAATGAATCAGTCTTTAGAATTATTGCTAGGATGTTACCGGTTACGATTAGAATAAATATTATTTCTTTTTTAATTGCGGTTCCGTTAGGTTTATTTTTAGGTGTTGTCGCTGCTTTGAATAAAAATAAAAAGACAGACCACATTATTTCAACGACATCCGCAATTCTTATTGCTGTACCAGGCTTTATTTTAATAATTATGTTGTTATTAATCTTTGCCTACGGCGGCGGACCTTTACCAACTCAATTTCCAGTTCCGACAGACCCATTAGGGACAAGAATCTTAGGTTATATTTTGCCAGTTTTTGCGACTTCTTTAGGAACTATAGCTGGCTATTCAAGATTTACGAGAGCTGAACTTTGTGAAGTTATCGCTAGTGATTATCTCTTGTTAGCTCGCACGAAGGGTTTAACAAAGAGACAGGCAATTACCCGTCATGCTTTTAAAAGTGCTTTTGTACCTATTCTTCCGGTTATTCTAGGTGGTTTAATTGGAATAATAAGTGGAAATATGATTATTGAAACAATTTATGGTGTCCCAGGTATTGGCGCATTATTTATTAATGCCTTTAACGCAGAAGATTACAATGTTTTACTTGGATCAATGGCCTTTTTCGTTTTCATTAGTTTAATGGCCGGTATATTAACTGATATATCTTATGGATTTATTGATCCAAGAGTTAGAATGGGAGGTGCCAAAAGATAATGAGTAATAAAAAAGTTAAAGACGCTCACGGCAATGATGTAGAAATAACAAAAGCTAGTTTTACGCTTAGCCATGACAATAAACCAATTTTAGATCGAAAATTTGATCGAAAACCAACAACTTTTACCAAAGATGCTTTTCGCAGATTCTGCAAAAATCGCTCATCTTTAGCGGCATTTTTCATTTTAGCGTTTCTAATTTTAAGTGCATTTTTAATACCACTTATTTCTAATAAAAATGTTACTGATGGCGTAAGAACAGACGAAAGATTTTTGCCACCAAAACTTTTTAATACGGGATTTGGTTTTTGGGACGGAACTGTAAGAGTAAATAATATCATAATTAATCCAGTTACCGGTCTTCCTGATGAGCGAACTCATAATCAAGAAGGAATCCTTATGGATACTTATGTAGTATCTGAAATAGGAGATTATTTTGTTGATAATGTGATTCCTTTTGGTTTCGGTGGTTTCTATATTTTTGGGGCTAATCAAGTTGAAAACCCAGTTACTGCAGATAGTACAACTTTAAGAAATTTGCATGCTTTTGATTTTTCTAGAAGTGATAATCTGATTATTAGAGCACAATTTGCTAATTTAGGTGTGCACAATGGTCGGCAATTTGCTGAACATCGATTTATCCTTGATCATAGTTTAGGAAGAATTGAGCTCAGTGGTTGGAGCAATGCTCATGGAGCATTTGAAATCAATGTTAATGATTTTTTATTTGCTTCCGATATGACACCTATTACGGATGTCATGGATGCACGTCTTGGTATTGAACTTAGAAGAACAAACTTTAATACATATATCGCTATTGAAGAATTAATTTTTAGTTCTGATAATCCAGATCTTGCTGAAACACTTGAAGTTAATTCGATGACAGATGCTAGTGCCAAATTGCGAAAAGGAGCAATAGTAGGTGGTTCATCATTTCCAGCTGGACACTGGGAAACTGCTAATGCTATTATCGGAGTTCATCGGGCTAATATCCTAAGGGCATCATTTACTTATAATCCTTATGCAAGTGTTTTTAACGTTCAACGTGATACGACAAGAATCGTCAACTCCCGTATGCAACGTTATATTGATTTAGGCTGGGCCGAATTTGATTTTTCGGCTTCAGAAGCAGATGCTCCTGCTACATTTAGACGTTTAGACGACCGCTGTTCAATATTATCAGTTAATAGTGTTAGGATAATTGCAACGGCACCTATGCCAGGCGTTCCTTCGGAACTTATTCATACCTTTGATGTGCAATTAATTATGTATCGCTTTTATGGATATAACTCAGTTCCTAGATTTATTTTTGGCACAAATCATCAAGGATTAGATATGATGACACTTGTGGCAGTTGGCTTAAGAACATCTTTAATTATTGCTTTTTCTGTTTTTGCTATCTGCTTTGTTTTTGGGATTATTTGGGGTTCTGTAAGTGGCTATTTTGGCGGTAAAGTTGACTTACTGATGGAAAGAATTATGGACATTTTAGGAGCCGTTCCGCAGCTTTTGATTCTCTCCTTAGTTTTTTTACATTTTGGTAGAAATTTTGGTACTTTTGTCTTTGCCTTAGTTATAACTGGCTGGTTAGGTGTTGCGGCTCGAACTAGAGTTCAGTTTTATATTTATAGAGACCGTGAATTCGTTTTGGCTAGCCGGACATTAGGAGCTTCAGACAAAAGATTAATTTTCCGTCATATCTTACCTAATGCTATGGGAACGATCATTACAACTAGTGTTCTTATGGTTGCTGGTGTTATAGGTGCAGAAGCAGCACTTGCATTTATTGGTGTTGGTTTAACAAATGGTCATTCATTTGGTGTTATTTTGAATCAAAATCAACAATTTATTGATACCTTACCACATTTAGTTATTTTACCAGTAGTAATTTTCGCTTTATTTATGATTTCTTTGAATCTTTTTGGTAACGGATTACGGGATGCTGTAAACAGTTCTCTGAAAGGAGCTGAATAAAATGGCTAAAAAAGTATTAGAAGTTAAAGATTTGAAAATTTCTTTTAAGACGGATAATGGTTTTGTGCGCGCTGTTCGTAATGTTTCTTTTGATTTAGAAGAAGGCGAGACTTTATGTGTAGTTGGTGAATCAGGGTCTGGAAAATCAGTTACCTCTAAAGCTATTATGGGTATTTTAGCGAATAATGCAATTGTTGAAAATGGAAGCATTATTTATGAAGGCGAAAACTTGCTAGAAGTTTCTGAAGAAGAATTTCACCGTATCAGAGGTAAAAAGATTGGGATGATTTTCCAAGATCCGTTATCTAGTTTAAATCCAATTGTTAAAATTGGTAAACAGATTACAGAGGCTACCTTAGTTAATTCCTGTAAAATCAAAAAGTTGTTTCAGGAAAAGATTGTTATTCAATTAGTGGCTTATCGTAATTTTATCTCGCAAAATAAAATTGCTTATCTTAAGGCCTTAGCAAAATATGAAGAAGAGAAAGCAACTGCTAAAAAAAGACTTAAGGAAGAATCGCTTTCTGAAGCTGAAAGCGCGGCAATCAAAGAAAGCGTTAGAGCTTCTAAAATGGCTTATCTAGCAATTAAGCTTAAATTAAAGGCAGAACGAAAAGAAAAGCTACCGGCTTTAAAATCAGCACTTAAAAAGCGTAAAAAAGAGGCCAAAGCAGAAGTTAAAGTTTATAGAAGCACTTTGAAGGCAGAATATGCAGCTAAGATATCAACTTTAAAGGCTTCTAAAGCTAATGCTAAGGAATCAGATATTGAAAAAATTGATCAGGAATTAGCTTTAGTAAAAAAAGAGTACATAGATAGCCTTTACATTACTAAAGCCGAAGCAAAACGTCGGGCGATTGAGATTATGACCGAAGTTGGAATACCGATGCCAGAAAGAAGATTCAAACAGTATCCGTTTCAATTTTCTGGAGGAATGCGTCAGCGTATCGTTATTGCGATTGCTTTAACAGCTGATCCGGATATCTTAATTTGTGATGAGCCAACAACAGCACTAGACGTTACAATTCAGGCACAAATTCTTGATTTGATTAATAAGTTGAAAAGAGAAAGAAAACTTTCTTGTGTCTTTATTACGCATGACTTAGGGGTAGTTGCGAACATGGCTGATAGAGTTGCGGTTATGTATGCTGGAAAAATTGTTGAATACGGTTCAGTAAACGATATTTTCTATAATCCAAAACATCCTTATACCTGGGCTTTATTATCATCAATTCCAGATGTTGATTCCAAAGAGCGCTTAGAAGCGATTCCTGGTACACCACCGGATATGATTTATCCGCCAGCTGGTGACGCTTTTGCTTTAAGAAGCAAATATGCGATGGGAATTGATTTTAATCATGAACCACCTTTTTTTAAAGTCAGTGATAATCACTATGCAGCGACCTGGCTTTTACATCCTGATGCACCAAAGGTAGAGATGCCTAAGATTGTTGCGGAAAGAATTGAAAGAACTAAAGGAGGAAGTCAACAATGAGTAAAATGAAGAAAGCTCGTGATTTCCAATTTCAGGAAGAAGCGAAAAGCAGATTAGCCGCTGAGCAGGAAGGTCAGACTTTCGCCGATGATTATGAGAATCCTGCTTATAAGATTAATGCTAGTGTTAAAAGCAAGCAAGAATTATTAGATCAAAACATTATTCTTTCTGTTCGTAACTTGAAACAACATTTTAAACTGGGAAGAGGTTTAAGTAAAATCAGGTTAAAAGCTGTCAGTAATATTTCTTTTGATGTTAAAGAAGGCGAATGTTTTGGAATAGTTGGTGAGTCTGGCTGTGGTAAAACAACAACCGGACGCTCAATTATCAGACTTTATAATATTACTTCTGGTTCGATTTATTATAAGGGATATAGAATTAGCGCTGGTAGTCGTTGGAATCAAAAGGAAATCAAATTCACTAAGTTACGTCTAAAAGAAAAGACAGAAGAGCTTAACAAGAAGATGAATGATGAAATTGCGCTTTTGAATAAAGAAACTGCGGATAACCAAAAGTTGATTGGTGAAATTAAAAATCGTTATCAAGCGGAAATTGCGGTTTTAGAAAAACAAAGCCAAGAGATTATCAATGAACAAAATAAAAAAATCAGTCAAATCAAATATGATCATAAGCATGTTAATCGTAAACTTATGAATGAGATTCAAATGATTTTTCAGGATCCTATTGATTCACTTGATCCGAGAATGACTGTTGCGGATATTATTCAGGAAGGCTTAATAGTACAAGGAAAACGTAACAAGCGTGAAAATCACCGTAAGGTTGTAGAAATGCTTAATAAAGTTGGACTTGTTGAGGATCATGCTTCTCGTTATCCTCATGAATTTTCTGGGGGACAAAGACAAAGAATTGGTATTGCCAGAGCTTTAATTATGAATCCAAAGTTATTGATTTGTGATGAGCCAATCAGTGCTTTAGATGTCTCAATAAGAGCGCAAGTTATCAATCTTTTAAATGATCTTAAAGAAGAATATGGTCTAACTATCCTTTTTATTGCCCATGACTTAAGTGTTGTCAAATATTTTTGTGACCGAATTGCGGTTATGTATTTTGGTAAAATTGTTGAGCTAACAACAAGCGATGCTTTATTTAAGAATCCGCTTCATCCTTATACACAATCATTATTATCAGCAATTCCTAAACCAGATCCGATTTCAGAAAAAGTAAGAATTCGTCAACCTTATAATCCTGGTATGCATGATTATACAGTTGATACGCCACAATTAAGAGAAATCGTTGAAGGTCATTTTGTTTACTGTAACGAAAAAGAATTTGCGGAATATCAGAAAAACTACAAGGCATAACAAACATCATGATTAAGGTTTTTGTGACACCAAGTTGTTCTTCGAGTAATAAAGCAAAAAAATGGTTTAAGCTCCACCATATACCTTTTCAAGAGATTAATCTATTAACTCGTCAATTGCAAATTTTTGAAATAAAAGAAATTCTTCAATATACTGAAAATGGTTTTGAAGATATAATTTCTAAAAAAAGTGATTATTTTCGGAATAATCCTCTTGATTTTGAAACAATGTCTTTCAATGATTTATCGGAAATTATTATTAATAATCCCAGAATCCTTAAGAGGCCTTTGATTTTAGGACCAAACTCCTTACAAATAGGCTTTAATGATGAAGATATCAGGGAATTTATTCCTAAGGAATTAAGAGAACGGGTTATTTGTGAAGATTGCGATGTTTTTAATAATCCTTGTGAATACTTAAATCTTTTAAAGAATTATTTTGAGGAAATCAAGGCAGAATTAAAGAATAAACAAGCATAATTTTATATAGTTGTCACTTTTAATGAGTGGCAACTTTTCTTTATGTTATAATATTTAAAGAGGGTTTTATTATGAAAATAATTAGAGCGGGTTTAGAAGATGCAGATTTATTTAGTCAAGAAAAATTAATTTATGGGGCTTGTTGCTTTTATTCATTATAACATTTACATTTTTCTCAAATTTAACCCTAAAACCATAGTTTTATTTGCTTTATCTAGAACGTTTTCTCAAGCTGAAAAAAATTAAAAATAATTCTTGTTTTTACTAGATTTTAGTGTTATAATAACATCATATTCTTAACAAGAATCGAGGTAAAAAAATGAGCATCTTGGTAAGAGGAATAATCGCTTATTACAGACTATGACAGGAAGCTTATTAATTCAGATATTAATGCCAGTTTAAATATAATGGCAAAAAGTAAACCCAAAGACGATGAAGTAATTCAGAGTTTGAGGAATAGCGGTCTAACAATACCTTTACGATTACAAGTTCAA
>WRBM01000016.1 GCA_009784525.1 Erysipelotrichales bacterium
GGAACAAATGATAGTTGTTCGTAATGCCTGGGGTCCGATGGAAGTACTTGACGGAATGGGCATGGCTGAGAGTTCAATGTTTTCAACTGAAGTTACTGTCTTTTTACCTCATGTTGGAAACTTCTTTATAAACACACAATTTCTTTCAGGTCCAGGACAAATTTTCTTAAGGATTGAAGAAGTCCAAAGGCATGTTGTTGATTTTTCGCCTGGCGCTTCTTTAAGGTTAAATATCTTTAGAGGTAGTTATGGATCAGAGATGCATAGAATAATACTTAATCAGAATGCCAGATTCAACGTATCAATTCCAAATACGTCAGGATTGATATTTATTATTTATCGCTTTGATGGTCATGGCTTTGACTGGAGTGACTCTCATTGGTTCTTTAATGGCGGTAGTGGCACTATAACTTTACCGGCAGGAACTTACTATATGGGCTATTTTCAAGCACCACGAGGTTGGTCAGGAAATATTAATATCACGAGAGTTAACGTACCACTAATATTATCTTTAGATTTATTGTCAACAGGAATGAGTCATAATGCCGTGACAGAAGAAGACTTTGAAAGATTGTCTGTTATACTTAATAAAGAGTTTAACACAACAACTTGAATATTAAGCTGAATTCTGATAAAATGTATTAGTATATAAAGGATGGTTTTATGAAATATACTAAAGCAGTCTTAATTTGGCTTTTAATAATCCCAACAATAATTATAAACGCCATTTTAAGAAGGTTTATTACTGAGCCGTTATTTGGTGATAATTTCGCTTTACCTTTAAGTAATATAATTTTAAGTTTTCTGGTTTTTTATATTGCCTATTTCTTTATACCAAAGTTAGGCAAAGGCAAAGTTTCTGAATTTATCTCAATTGGTATAATTTGGTTAGCTTTAATCAGTTTCTTTGATTTAATTATAAATTTGAGTAATAATCTTTTTATCTCAGAGTTTTTTTATGCCCATGATATTACGCATGGCAACTTGTGGTTTATAGTTTTAGTAATCTGCTTTCTAGCGCCACTCTTAGTCGCAAAATGGAAAAATTTGATTATAATAGAGCAGAATAAGCGATTTAAGTAGTAATTTTAAAATAAATGATTTTATTGTCGGTTGCTTTTTGAATAGAATAAATTTTTATTTCATAAAATATACTGGGTGATTATAATGTTTGCGAAGTATAAGAAAAACGCAGTTTATATTTTATGCTTTCTAGGTTCATTATACCTTATATCTTTAATCATCCGTCCATTTTGGAATATTTTTAATGTAATCTATGAGATTTTATTGCCTTTTATCCTTGGTTTTGGGATTGCCTTTGTTCTTCATCCTTTAGTTGACTGGCTAGAAAAAAGAAAACTTCCTCGGTTAGCGGCAGTTTTGCTAGTTGCTTTAGGGTTAATCATTATCTTAGTTATTGCTGTTATTAGTGTCTTTCCGATTTTTTTAAGAGAAATTGAAGAGCTTACAGCAAATTCAGCTCAGATTTTTCAGAATATTGATGATTTATTTAAAAGTTTTGCGAATTGGTTTTCTTTTTTACCAGAAGATAAAAGACCAACTATAACTAATTTACTAGCAATCTTTGATCGAAATCCGGAAATTATCAATGATATGTTAGTTAATTTTGCTCTATCGTTTTATAGCTCATTATCGTTAATGCTTTTTATACCGATGATTGCAATTTATACTTTATATGATTTTAATAAAATAAAATGTAATTTTAGTAATTATCTAAAGAAACGAAAAAGAACAGTTTGGCATGCTTATTTTTGTGATGTCAAAAGACTTCTTGAAAATTACTCAAAGGGTCTTTTTTTAGTAATGTTGGTAATGATTATTTTATCGACAGTCGGATTTTATTTTATTGGACTTGAATATCCATTATTGTTTGGGATTATTATTGGTCTCAGTAATCTTGTCCCGATTATTGGTCAGTTAATCGGTGGAGCTTTAGTTGTTGTATTCGCCTTGACTCAGTCGGTAACAATCGCCATTGGTGCGCTAATTATTGTTTTAATATTACAACTAATTGAATCAAACTTAATTACACCATATATTCAAAGTAAAACAGCGAAATTATCGCCAGTTTTTGTTATCTTGTCGTTTATTGTTTTTGGTCGCTTTTTTGGAATTATTGGTATGATTATGGCAGTACCTTTATTAGGAATTATTATTCTTTCCATCAATTATTTAAGAGAAAATTCATCGCGGTCTAAAAACATAAAAATCTTAAATTCAGATTTGCCAAAATCCCCTGATGAAGCACTAGCAGAAGATAAGTAGAAATGATTCATAAAAAGTTGAAAATTGAAATGGATTTTCTACTTTTTTTTTGTTATGATACGTGTTATAATATTTAAAGATATTATTTTCGGAAGGAATACTCATGAAATATAAAACAAGTAAGGAAATCAGAGAGATTTGGATTCGCTTTTTCAAGGAAAGAAATCATAAAGTAGAATCAAGCAGTCCTTTGGTTCCGATTAATGATAACTCATTATTATGGATTAACGCTGGAATTGCGCCTTTAAAGAAATATTTCGATGGTAGAGAAGTGCCACCATCAAGAAGAATTGTCAATATCCAGAAATGCTTAAGAACAAATGATATTGAAAATGTCGGAAAGACGGCTAGACATCATACTTTTTTTGAGATGCTCGGCAATTTTTCGATTGGCGATTATTTTAAAGAAGAAGCAGTTAGTTGGGGCATGGAAATCTTAACATCAAAAGAATATTTTGGTTTTGATTTGGAAAAATTATATTTTACAGTTTATGAGACTGATCACGAAACAGCGTTACTTTGGCAACGCTTAGGTGTCAAAAAAGAAAAAATAATTTTCTTAAAGAATAATTTCTGGGAAATTGGTGAAGGACCTTGTGGACCTTGTACAGAAATCTTTTATGATCGCGGTCCGGCTTTCGATAAAAGAGGCAAAGAGTTAATCGAGCAAGATCTGGAAAATGATCGATATATTGAAATCTGGAATATAGTCTTTTCACAGTATAACAGCAAAGAAGGTCTGATGCGTAAAGATTATCCGGAATTACCAGCTAAAAATATTGATACTGGTATGGGCTTTGAACGGCTAGTTGCGATTATTCAAAATGCAAAAACTAACTTTGAAACAGATTTATTTTTGCCGATTATTGAAGAAATTAGTATCCTTTCTAAGAAAACTTATAACGGCGAAATGGCTTTTAAAGTAATTGCGGATCATGCAAGAACTCTAACAATGGCGATTGCCGATGGTGCCATCTTAAGTAATGAAGGTAGGGGCTATGTTTTAAGAAGAGTTCTAAGAAGAGCTTTAAAACATGCTAGACATTTAGGTTTTGACAAACCGATTGTTTATCTTTTAGTCGATAAAGTTGTAAAGATTATGCAAAGTGCTTATCCTAATATTCGTGAAAAAGCCGAAATTATCAAAGAAATTATCAGAAAAGAAGAAGAAAAATTTCTTCAGACTTTAGCTTCTGGTGAAAAGAAACTAATGGAACTAGCTAAAAAAGCTAAGATTTTTTTTCCACCGGAAGAGGCTTTTTTACTTTATGATACTTATGGTTTTCCAGTTGAATTAACAATTGAATATCTTGAAGAATTTAATCTTCAACTTGACCTTGATAATTATCAGAGAATTATGCAGGAACAAAAAGATAATTCCCGTAAGTCAATGAAAAAACAAGATGAGATGCAGATTCAAAATGAAGAATTTATTCAGTTTAAGGATAAATCAGAATTTATTGGTTATGATAATTGTCAAAAAGAAGCTAAAGTAATTAAGATTTTTCCACAAGGCATTGTTTTAGATCAGACGCCTTTTTATGCTGAGCAGGGAGGACAAGCCGCAGACAAAGGCAAAATTGACACTCAGGCTGTTTTAGACGTCTTTAAATTGCCTAATGGCCAGCATTGTCATAAAGTCGAAAGCCCTGAAGATTTTATTGTCGGTAAAAAATATCTGGCGGCAATTGATTTGGATTATCGTTTAAATGTCGCAAGAAACCATTCGGCGGCTCATTTATTGCATGCGGCTTTAAAAAGTATTGTTGGCTCCCATGCAAACCAACAAGGTTCACAAGTTGAGGAAAAGTCTTTTCGCTTTGATTTCAATAATTATCAGTCATTAGACGAAAAAACATTACTTGCGATTGAAGCTAAAGTTTTAGAAGATATTAATCTTTCTCATTCGGTTATAACTAAGTTAATTAAAAAGGAAGAAGCTGATAAGTTAGGAGCGATTGCGCTTTTTGATGAGAAATATGGTGCAAAGGTCCGGATGGTTGATATGAATAGCGCTAAGGAGCTGTGCTCTGGTACGCATGTAAGTAATACTAAAGAAATCGGCAGTTTTGCGATTTTGGAATATTCTTCAATTGGGTCAGGTATTTATCGGATAGAAGCAACAACAGGTCCGGCTTTAAAGAGTGCTTTATTAGCAAAAACGAAAAATATTGATACAGAAATTAACAATCTAAAAATCAAGGCTGAATCAATAATTGAAACAGCTAAGATAAAAAATATTTCATTAAGCTTTACTACGCCAAAAACAGTACTTATGGTTGAAAGCTATAATTACTATCTACAGGTGCGTGAAAGTTTAAGCCAAATGAAAGAAGCTGTTAAAAGATTAGAAAAAGAATTTGAACGCTTATCTGGAAATAATGCAATCGCAGACATCAAAAAATATCTGGACCAAATAGTTTCGGATCGTTTAGTAATTAAAACAGAGGATTTAGCCGTTAAGGAATTAAAAAGTTTAGCTGATGCTTTACATAATGCGATGAAACAAGGAACAGTTTTTATCGTTGGATTATATGAAGAAAAACTAATCTTTATCGCTAAAACTAATACTAACAATGCCTCTGATTTAGTAAAAAAGGCTTGTGCGATTACTAATGGTTCTGGTGGTGGTCGTAATGATTTTGCGCAAGGTGGCAGCGCGCAGACTGAAAAACTTGAGCAGGTTATGGCATTAATTAATCAAGAATTATCATGAAAGCTATCGGACTTGATTTAGGCTCAAAAACTTTAGGCATCGCTATTTCTGATCCTATGGGTTTAATCGCTAGACCTTTGGAAACCTTTCGGTTTAAAGAAGATGATTACCAAAAAGCCTTAGAGAGGGTTATTGAAATAGTAAAAGCCGAAAATATTGAGAAGATTGTTTTAGGTTTGCCAAAACATATGAACAATGATATCGGAATACGTGGACAAATAAGTATTGATTTTAAAAAGAATATTGAAGAATATTTGCCGAAAGTTTTGGTTATATTAATTGATGAACGATTATCTTCAGTTTATGTTGACAGATTAATGATTTCAGCTGGTTTATCGCGCCAAAAGCGCAAAGAAAAAAAGGATGAACAAGCCGCGGTATTACTTTTACAGAATTATCTAGATACAAAATAGAAAGGAAAGATTATAATGAGTGAAAAAATGGAAAATGAATTGACAATTATCGATGAGGAGGGAGTAGAGCAAAAGTGCCGAATCCTATTTACGCATCATTCTGCAGAATTCAATAAGGATTATCTTGTTTATGAAATTATTGAAAAAGATGCGATTACAGCAGCTATCTTTGTACAAAACGATGATGAAACCGGACAACTGTTTCCAATTGAATCAGAGGAAGAATGGCAGATGCTTGATGATTTAATGGAACAATGGGAAGATGAAGGAGAAGGCTCTTGTGGAGGTTGCGGTGGTAACTGTAACTGCGAGGGTGATTGCGAATGTGAAAATTTTTCCGATTGTGAAGAGCGCCCTGAATAATGAAAGATAAGCTGATAAGCTATCTTAATCAATTAAATCATGTTAATGAGGATTTTCAGGAACTTGCTAATTATGCAAAGATTCACAATGTACCGATTATCAAAGCAGAAGGCTTAAATATCTTAAAATTTCTAGTAATAAAAAATAAGGCGAAAAGAATTTTAGAAATTGGGACAGCTATCGGTTATTCTGCACTTTCTTTGGCTTCTGTTTTTGAAGGACAGGTTGATACGATTGAAAGAAACCCGGAAATGGTGAAATTGGCTAAAGCAAATATTGAAAAGTATGGGTATACTTACAGAATCAATCTAATTGAAGCAGATGCTTTATTAGTTGATTTTTCTTTGCTTAAAGATAATTATGATTTAATATTTATTGATGCGGCTAAAGGGCAATATCCAAAATTTTTCAATATGTTTGCGCCTCTTTTAGCTCATTCGGGCATTATTGTGACGGATAACATTATTTTTCACGAGTCTGTATTGGCTGAAACTTCTTCGCGCTTAGCTAAAAAAATTGATGAATACAATAAGTTTTTAAGTAGCCATCCGGAATATAGAACAATATTTTTGGCAAGTGGTGATGGTTTAGCTATTACTTTCAAAAAAGATTAGGATTATTATGAAAATTTTAAGTGTAATTGAAAGCGAAAAGGATTTTATTAAACTTAAAGCGTTAAGCGATGGTTTTATCATTCGTTATGACCGATTAAATTATAAAAGCCGAAATCGGCTTTCCATAGAAAAAATCTGGCAATTAAGTGAAAATATTCAAGCTTCCGAAAAGGAAGTTTTTCTTGATTGTACATTGCTTTCAACTAATAATGAATTGGAAATATTTGTTGCTATTTTAAAGAAATTTATTAAAATAAACGGCATTATCGTTTCTGATATCGGCTTTATTAATATAGCACTTAAAGAGAAACTCGCTCATTTATTAATTTATAATCCAGAAACACTTTTAACAAATCATCATGATTTCAATTTTTTCGCTGATTATAAGCTTTACGGAGCTTTTCTGGCTAAAGAATTAAGCCTTGAAGAAGCAATTGAAATTTTAGCATTAAAGAAATATAAGAGTTTTATAATTGGTTTCGGTCATTTGAATATGTTTTATTCCAGAAGAAAAATTTTGAGTAATTATTTAAAAAGCGAAAAGAAAAAAAAATATGCTTTAAATGATTTTCACTTTCAGTTACGGGAAGAGCTTAGACCAGATTTTCTGCCTCTTTTAGAAACAATCCATGGTAGTGCAATATTTCGGGCAAAGCCATTATCTTTATTAGCTGAACTTAAGCAGCTACAAACACTTGATTATCTGGTCTTAGATAATGTTTTTATCAATCGTGCTAGTTACTATCAAGTTGTTTCAACTTTTAAAGCAGTTCTTTCAGGCTCTATTAAAGAATTGCCGGTGGAAACAGATAGTGGTTTATTATATAATAAAAGTCTTATTCAAAAGGAGCCAAAACAATGACAGAATTATTAGCTCCGGCAGGAGATCTGGAAAAATTAAATATCGCTTATCTTTATGGCGCTGATGCTTGTTATATTGGCGGAAAGAAATTTTCTTTGCGCTCAAGAGCTTCTAATTTTACAGAAGATGATCTTATTGAAGCGGTGAAAATAGCTAAAAGTTATCAGAAGAAACTTTATATAACGGTTAATATTATCCCTCATAACGAAGATTTAGCTGGCTTAGAGGCATATTTGTCTTTTCTGGAAAAAATCGGTGTTGACGGGATTATCTCAGCGTCACTGCATATCATTAAGCTCGCTTTAGATTTAACTAAACTTGAGGTGCATGTTTCCACACAACTTTCTGTTCTTAACTCAGAGGCCATTGATTTTTTAACTTCCTTAGGTGTTCAACGAGTAGTTTTAGGAAGAGAGCTATCTTATAAGGAGTTAGCAGAAATTAAGCAAAAATCAGCACTTGAATTAGAAGTCTTTATTCATGGTGGCATGTGTGCTGGTTATTCTGGTCGCTGTGTATTATCGAATAATATGACAGATAGAGACGCTAATAGAGGCGGTTGTGCCCATAGCTGTCGCTGGAATTTTGATTTATTCCATAAAGGTGAAAAACTAAATGATGAAGCAAATTATTTTTCGATGGCTGCTAAAGATTTACAGGCGATTAGATATATTCCCCGCTTATTAGATATTGGTATTAATTCTTTAAAGATTGAAGGAAGAATGAAAAGTCTTTATTATATTGCCCTCGTTGTGAAAACTTATAGAACGCTTATTGATAGTTATCAAAGAGACAAAAAAATTAACTTTGCTTATTATCTAAAAGAAATAAAAAAAGCCGAAAATCGGATGACGGCTTCAGGTTATTTAGAGGGTGCGGCTAAAGAAAACAAAACAATTTATAAAAAAAGAGCAGAAACTCCGCGCAAAGATTTTGTCGGTTTAGTTTTAGCCTATGATCAAGTAACTAAAATCGTAACTGTCGAACAACGCAACTATTTTATGGCTGGTCAGAAATTAGAGTTTTTTGGACCATCTTATAGTAAAAAGGTGACAGTTAAGGAAATAAGAGATGAGGCTGGGACAATCCTAGATGCATGTCGCCACCCACTTCAAAAAGTCTATTTTAAACTAAATTTTACTGTTTCAAAATACGATTTGATTCGTTTAGCTTAAATATCAATTTTAACTTGATATTTAGTAAAGTCAACAGCTAAAAAACGTTCGGAGACTTTGTTCCAATTTATTAACTTAATAATGTTATTAATATAAAAACTACGCTTTTCTTTATATTGAAAGATATATGCATGTTCCCAATTATCAATAGCTAGAAGCGGAACTTTCTGATCAATTAAAGGATTATAATGATCTTGATAACTTTTGATGTGTAGATTATTACAGATATCACAAGTTAAGAATACCCAACCAGAACCTTCTATTGCCATTAATGCTTTCTTTAAAATTGCTTGAAGTGATTCCATAGAACCAAAGGCATCATTTATCGCTTTATTAAATTCGCTACAAATAGAAGTTTGGGAAGGACTTTCAATATTCTCAAAGAATAAGGTATGATTGTAGTAATTACTACCGGTATTCAAAAGTGGCAATTTAATGTATGGTGGTAAATCCTGATAATTATACAAAAGTACATCAAGCGGATATTTTTTAAATTCGCTATAGATTTCCAGCATATTATTTAAATCTTTTGTAAACTTATTATAAAGCCTGTGGTAATGATTAACAAAACTTTCTTCAGATAATAAAGGCTCTAAAGATTTAATGTTATATTTTAATTCAACGTTTTGATAACTCATAAAAAAAATTCCTTTCTGTGTGGTGATAAAATGCGTTTTATTTATCGTGATTTAGACTTTCATTGTCAGATAATCTATAAGGACAATAAGAATACTTATTTGCGTTTTAAAAAAGATATCTGTGTAATCACAACAAATTATCGGATAACTGAAAATCAGATTCGTGAGATACTGATTAACAACTACGATTATATCCAAAGACTCTTTCAAAAAAGGTCGAATTATGAGCCTGAAATAAAAAATAATTTTGATGAATTATTATTATGGGGTAAAACTTATAAACTGGAATTTTCCAAAGAGGAAGACTTTTACTCCATTATTGATAAGCGAATTATTCTGGGTATAAAGAGTAATTCCTTAACCGCAATTAAGACTAAGTTAAAAAAACTTTATCAGGAAGAAGTTAATCGTTATTTAAGAATACATAAAGTAAGACTTTTAATGCTTTTCAAAAACCCATTACTTAAACCCGAATACAAAGTAAAATATATGAAGCGAGCTTTTGGATTATGCACGCCAAGAAAAAACTGTATCACCTTAAATTACTATTTAGCGGCTCTTCCGGAAAAGTATTTGGAAAGTGTAATTCTTCATGAAATTGCTCATTTTTTCTTTATGAATCACCAAAGAGAATTTTATCAGCTTTTGGAAACTGTCTCACCAAATTGTAAAAAGTTAAATAAAGAATTAAAAAAGCTCTATAAAGATTTACCATTATTAGATTAATTTTATGTTATAATCTTATATATAGAAAAGGTGACTATAGATGATTTCCTTGAAAAATATCAAGAAGAACTATTATTCGGGTCGTAAAACTGTTGAAGCACTCAAAAATATAAATATTGATTTTCCCGATACGGGTTTAGTTTTTGTTGTTGGTAAAAGTGGTAGCGGTAAAAGTACACTCTTAAATATTATTGGTGGCTTAGATCAGATGACCGAAGGTGAAGTCATCATTAATGGTGTCTCAACTAAAAAATTTAAAAAAACCGATTTTGATGCTTTTAGGAATTATTATGTTGGTTTTGTGTTTCAGGAATTTAATTTAATAGATGAGGCTACTGTTTACGATAACGTTAGTATTGCTTTAAAAATTCAGGAAAAGAATCATTCAGTCAATAATGTTGAAGATAGTTTAAATAGCGTTGAGCTTAATAATTTGGGCTATCGTAAACCAAATGAACTTTCCGGGGGACAAAGACAAAGAATCGCAACAGCGAGGGCTTTAATCAAAAATCCGCAGATTTTATTAGCTGATGAACCAACAGGGGCACTTGACTCTAATACTGGCGATAATCTAATTAAAACCTTTAAAATGATTTCCAAAAAAAGATTGGTAATTGTTGTTTCTCACGAGACAAGTCATGCTTATCGTTTTGCGGATCGGATTATTGAACTTAAAGACGGAGAAATTGTTAAGGACATTGTTAGGCAACAAGAACAAAAAGACTCAGTCGAAAAGTTTGATGAGCGCCTATTTAAAATTGCGCCTAATAGTGAATTAAAAGACCTGGAGTTTTTAAAGCCATTATGGGAAAATGGTAAGAATAATTTCTTATGTCTTTCCAGCGAAGTAAATAAAATGATTTTGGCTTATCCGGAAGCTTTTGATAAGCTAGTCGATAAAAACAGCGAAAGTGAAGCTTTTATTGCTTATGAAAAGCCAAAAGATTTATTGGTTTTGGAAAAATTAAAGTTACCGAAAACCGGAATTACTCTTAAAGAAACTAGTCGGATGGCATTTATAAGTATTAATAAAAAACGAATCCGCTTCGGTCTTTCTTCATTACTTGCGACTTTAACTCTGGCTTTTTTATTTTTAGTTTTATCGATACAAATGTTATCATCAAGTCGAATTTTCATGAACACATTAGAACAAACTGCCATTGATGCGGTTTTTGTCAGTAAGGTTCGTGATCATTGGTTTCAACCAATTGAAGACGAAGATATTAATCTCTTGAACACAAAAAATTATGCTAGGTTTTACGAAACACTTATCCATCCTTTATGGGGAGCTAATCAAGACTTTCGATCACCAGATGTTTTTCATAATTTTAGAGGTATAGCAGAGATTAACAATATTAATAATATCGGTATGCAAGTTGTGGCTGGTAGTCCAGATTTTACCAATTTTAATGAAATTATTATTTCGGATTTTGCGGCTAAATGGCTAAATTATTATGGCTTTGTTGGTTATGACAATGGTATGAGTATTATCAGTAAGCCACATTTTCATGATTTGGTTGGTACAAAAATTCTTTTAAATGAACAATTATACCTGATTAGAGGACTTTATCGGAGTCATTTTGAAAGTCATGCCGAAACTCGAAATTTCTTTAACTTCCGTGACTTTCATTTTTCAACAATTTTTGTAAAAGATGCTTTCTTGGAAGCTGATAATAATTTGTTTTCACATGTTATCGATTTGAATATTACTCTCGACTTTAGATTTGGCGTCCGTTCGCAAATCAACAGTAACCTTTCCAGCAATGAAATAACGGTACCTATAGATATAGTTAATGTGATTAGTAATCAGTTTTTTAGTAATTCGGAAGATGCGCTAAATTATCTAAATACAGAGCGAAACGGCCGCTTACATCTAGATATCTTTGGCGCAAACCAACAAGGTCATTGGACTTCATTTTCCGGGCAATTTAATGTTGTGGGAATCAATAATTTACCAGGTTTTTTTATTGAAATAAGCCAAACATTATTAGAAGATAATTTTCGTAGTGTACGGGAAAGCTATCATTTGTTAATTGATAGGAATGAACTTAATCTCGCAAGGATAAGTCAGCTTAACGCCGAAAATTTATTTATAACGCTGACACCAAATGATAATATGATATTTATGCTTGATCAGATGCTTAGTGACATGCGTTTAGTATTTTCCGTTTTAACAATTGTTTTTGCGATCTTTTCTGGGTTGTTGATAATGAACTTTATTGGTAGTTCAATCGGTTCAAGGCGAAAGGAAATTGGGATTTTAAGGGCTTTAGGTGCTAGAAACCGCGATGTCTTTAAGATTTTTATCCATGAAATATTTTATCTTGTCATCTTTGTTGCGATTTTTGTCAGTTTATTAACGAGAATTTTATTTATATCAATAAATGCTGGTTTCCACGATGTTGTTTTATTACGTTTTAACTTTTTAAGTATTTTGCAAATATTATTGATTAGCTTTATCTTTTACTTTTTAGCATCTTTCTTACCGCTTCAATCAATTATCTGGAAAAAACCTCTGGATAATATCAAAAGAGAGTAGGTGGAGTATGATTACTTTAAAAAATATAACTAAAACTTACTTCACGAAAGAAGGGGTTAGTTTTCGAGCTATCAATAATATTTCTTTGCAGTTTGCCCAATCAGGTTTTGTTTTTATCCTTGGTAAGAGTGGTAGCGGAAAAACGACGATTCTTAATTTATTAGGGGCTCTTGATAAGGTCGATCAAGGTGTTATTACTTTCGGCGATAAAGTTTTAAGTGAAATGAAAAACTCACAACTAGATAGTTATCGGAATTCCTATGTTGGTTTTATTTTTCAGCACTATAACTTAATTCCTAACTTTACGGTTTATGAAAATGTTCGAATTGCTTTAGATTTTAAACGAATCAACGATTTATCAATAATTGACGAGTATGCTAAAAAATTAGAAATCAGCGATTTACTTTATAAGAAGGTTTATGAATTAAGTGGTGGCGAAAGACAAAGAGTAACGATTTTACGATCATTAGTTAAAAGTCCTCAGATTATTTTGGCTGATGAACCAAGCGGTGCTTTAGATTCAGTTACTGCTAGCATTCTTTATGATATGTTAAGTAAACTCTCTAAAACAAAACTTGTCGTTGTTGTTTCCCATGATCGGGAAGTAGCAGCAAAATATGCTGATCGGATTATTGAAATTAAAGATGGGGAAATTTTTAAAGATCTTTCTACTAAGCCGAAAATAGATTCTGAAAAAAAATCAGAATTCATCGCAAATTCATTAATTAAAATCCCAGCTGGCAAAGAAATAAGTAACGATGAATTAGATTTTATTAATGATTATTTAAGTAAAAATGCCAGTGAAACATTTATTTCAATCGAGACAAATGAAAATAAAGTTAAAAGTTTAAACCCGCATTTAGCCGAAACTATTAAAAAAGAAAATGAAGAAGAAACTTACGAGCAATATCGTTATCAAGCGGATAATTTTATCGCCAATCAGTTTATTAAAACTAAAATGAAGTTAAAGACGGTTGCGAAACTTTCTTTAAAAAACTTACAACTTAAACGTTTTAAGTTAGTTCTGACAATTATATTAACTTTTATTTCCACTATTTTATTTATGTTTAGCCACGATCTTCGAAACTTTGAAATCAGAAGGGCGACTACTGATACGATAGAACGTTATCAACATCATTATGTTCCTTTTAGAATCGAAAATATCAATGCTTTAAATGGCATTTACGATGAATTTCCGGATTTTACTTATGTCAGATCATTTTTAATGCCTCAGAGTTTTGATAATCCTTATAATTACTTTGGCAATCTTTTTACAGACCGAATGATTTTTGGTTTTATTGAATATCAGGATATCAGTAACTTTGGACTTACTATTAAATATGGGAAGGCTGTAATTAATAATGATAACGAAATAATTATCAGCGAGTTTACAGCTTTTGACCTAACAAAGGTATGGCGGGTGGAAATGTCAGAACTTATTGGCATGTCGCTTAGTTATTTAGGAGCAGATTTAACGATAGCTGGTATTTATCAAGCTGATATTGAGCGTTTTATGGGTAAAATAACTGATTTTCATTTTTTTAATAATGATTTTTTCCAACGAAGGGAAAGTTTATACGGACGTATCTTTGTTAATGATACCTTCTTTGAGACACAGATAAGGGCAGCTACTAATTTTGTTAGTTATAATCCTCAGTCAAATTTAAGAAGCATTTTGAATAACATTAATGTAAACACGGGCAGTATTACTGAATTATCAGGGGCACTGATAAATATTATCGATCCAAATCCGACTCTAAAAGGCCTATATATTTCTACAGGACTTTATTTTGAACTTTTTAGAAGAGATGTTAATCTGCTACAACCACATGAAATTTTAGAAGATATTAATATTTTTAATGCCAATAACTTATTAGAGATACAGACAGGTCGGGTTTTTAGTTTTTATCATATTGACCAAGGTTTTACAATTAGAGGTATATTTCAGGATTCTTCTATTAGAGCGTATTTTACTCAGGAATATATTGAAGAAGTAAATCTTAACATCAATCGAGGTTTTGATATACTTTATATTGAAAGGGCATTTTTTCAACAAGATACAAGAAGAAAAGTCGATTTATTATTAGATAATCAAATAGTTTTTGGGCATCCAGCTCAAGAATTACTTTTAACCTTTGATTTAATAAGAGGTGGTTTATCGACATTTTTACGCTGGATGAGTTATATTATTACTGGTTTTGTCGTTATCTTGCTATATTCTTTTATTTCTTCTAGTATCATAGCTAGTAAAAAACAAATTGGTTTACTCAGGGCTTTAGGAGCTAAAAACAGTGATATCTTTAAAATATTTTTAGTGGAAACGATTATTTTTATGGGACTTTCTTTAGCCTTTATTAATGTCTTATATAATATAGCGCGAATAATTCTTAACAATCAGTTGAGTAGACCATTTGATATTACCGTTATTTTTGTTTATTTTAATATTCAGACGATTATTTCGACAATTGGTCTAACATTAATTACTATTTCAATTGCTTTATTAGTGCCCATGATTAAGATTTTCAGAATGACACCAATTGATGCGATTAATGAAAAAATTAAATAGTTTAGCAAAAAAGTGAATGAAACTTGACAAATAATATAAAATATATTATACTAATTAGATGTGACTTATAATATACCATTTAAGGGAGAGAATAAATTATGGCAATAAACCGTAATGTTTTTGAAATGACAAGTGAAGGTCTGCAAGAGCTGAAAAGTGAACTGGAAAGGCTAAAAACTGTCGAGCGTAAACGTAACATCGAAGTTTTAAAGGAAGCTAGAGAGCAAGGCGATTTATCGGAAAATGCTGATTATGATGCGGCTCGTGATGAGCAAGCAAGAATCGAAGCAAGAATTTCTGAGATTGAAAATATTATCAAAAATGTCAAAATCATTAAAAAAGATACAACTGATATCGTTACTATCGGGAAAAAAGTCGAGATTCTTTTTGAACATAATAAAAAAACGGAAACTTATGCGATTGTTGGTAGCATCGAAGCAGATCCGTTTTTAAAGAAGATTTCTAATGAATCACCGCTTGGTAAATCAATTATTGGTAAAAGAGTTAACGAACAATCGGAATTCATTAGTGAAACTGGTAAAGAATTTAAAATTACAATCGTAAATATTCAATAATTATTCCAATAATTCCAGATATAATTTCATTAACGCTCTTTTTTCAATCCTTGAAACATAAGAGCGACTGATTTTATATTCATAAGCAATTTCTTTCTGGGTTTTGATTTTACGGTTGTTTATACCGTAACGCAATTCAATAATATCTAGTTCGCGTTCGGTGAGCACTTTTAAAGCCTCTTTAAGTTTTTGACTGGAAGCATCACTAATCAGACTTTTTTCTAAGTCGATTGTCTCATCTTTGACGACATCCATTAAGATAACTTCATTGCCTTCTTTATCAGAGCCAATCGTAGAATTTAAGTACATATTATTGTGATTTTTATTCGATCTTAGCTGCATTAGTATTTCATTTTCGATACAACGGGCTGCGTAAGTAGCAAGTTTATTGGTCGCATCGAATTTATAAGTATCTACAGCCTTGATTAAGCCGATTATCCCGATACTTAAAAGGTCGTCTTTTTCTTCATTGGTGTTTTCAAATTTCTTGACGATATGGGCAACTAACCTTAAGTTATGGAGAATCAGCTTATTACGGGCATTCATATCTTTATGTTTAAACTGATAAAGATATTTTTCTTCCATTTCTGGTGTAAGTTTTTCCGGGTATGATTCACTTTTTAAAGCTCCGAGAAATGGAAAGATTAGAAAAGACAAAAAATCAAACAAAAATTATTCCCCCTATAGATTAATAAGAATGCGAGGTGCGGATTTATGATCGAACACTTTTTAAGAAGTAAAAATTTTATTCCTAATGATATAGCCGACAGCATTCATAATATTGATTATGCTAAATTATATGAAGATGGTTTTCGATTAATTCTTACAGATTTAGACAATACGCTGATTGCTTACGACGAAACCATGCCAAATGAGTCACTTCATCTTTGGAAACAAAAAGTTGAAGAGATTGGATTTGAGGTCATAGTTGTTTCTAATAGCCCTAAAAGGCGGGTCAGAAAGTTTAGCGAAGAGTTAAAGGTCAAATATCGGGCTAAGTCTTTAAAGCCTTTAAGAGGCGGTTTAAAAAGAGCAATTAAAAGTGCTCAGAATAAACACCCGAAGAGTGAGATTATCATGATTGGTGATCAGATTATGACAGATGTCTTTGTGGCTAAACGTCATGGGATTCACGCTATTTTAGTTAAAGCAATAAAGAAGAAAACAGAGATTTGGATTACTAGGATGAATCGAAGAATCGAAAGAAGAATCATTAGAAAAATCGAAAAAAAAGACAAAGAAGCTTTTGAAAAGTTTTTTAAAGAATATAACGATGAATAAAAAATGTTCAGGTTGTGGTTCGCTATTGCAAACCAAAGATAGTAGCTTAGTCGGATATTTGCCGGAAACAGTTTTTAATGAGCAAAAAAATTCTATTTGTCAGCGCTGCTTTAGAATTAAGCATTATAATGAAAGTTCAGTTAATAAAAAGGATTCCTTTAAAAAAGTCCAAAATGTTCTTGAGAAGAATGCTCTTTTTGTTTATATTTGCGATGTCTTAAATTTTGATCCGCAATTTTTTAAATCTGTTTTTCAAGATAAAAAGGCTGATGTTATATTTGTTGTTAATAAGGCTGACCTTTTCAAAAAAGCCTTAAAACTTTCTAAGTTAGAAAGTTACTATCATCAGACTATAACTAAATTTTATCCGATCAAGCAGAGCTTTTTAGTTTCAGCTTTGAATGTCTATGGTTTAAATCAACTTAAAAAGGGTTTAATCAAAGAAGCTAATGGGCGCACTATTTATTTTATTGGGACGGTTTCTTCTGGTAAATCTAGTCTTTTGAATCGGCTAACAGAGAGTAACACTCTAACTGTTTCAAAAAGCCCAGGTACAACGCAAGAATTTGTCGGTCTTAAAAAAGGTAATATAAAATTCTTTGATACGCCTGGTTTAACTAATCAGGCAGAAATCACAAATTATCTATTACCAGAAACACTTAATAAAATTATAGCCGCTAAAGCTTTCCGACCAAAAGCTTATCAGCTTAAAGGCGAACAAACGATTTTTGTTGGTGATTTCTTTTTTCTTTCCTTGATTGAAGGAGAAAATATCAATATTGTTTTTTATTTTAGCCAGCTTTTGAATTATCATCGTTCTAAATTAGAGAATACAGAAAAAAATCGACTGAAAATAATTAGTAAGGAATATAGTTATCAAGAAGTAACTATTAAAGAGAATAAAGCAAAAAGTTTTCAGATTAATATTTTAGGACTTGGTTTAATCGAAATTTTTGGAGTATGTAAAATAAAGATCACTCTTCCAAAAAATGTAGGAGTTGTCAAAATCAGTGAATAAGCAAGTAGAAACAATTCAGTATCTGGTAAAAGCAAAATTTAAGAATCAGGAATCGCGTTACCTTCATACGCTTGGTGTCGTGAAGATGGCTTTACAATTAGCGAGAATCCATGGCGTAAATGAAGAAGAAACTGTACTTGCGGCTTTATTGCATGATTATTGTCGTTATGATACAAAAGAGACAATGTTAAAGCTAATTACTGATGAAAAAATTATCAAAGAAATTGCGGATAAAGATTATTTGTTGCATGGATATGCAGCAGCGTATTATCTTAAAAATGAACTGAAAATTAATAATGAAAAGATCCATCAAGCAATTTTAAATCATACAACAGGTCGCATAAATATGAGTAGACTAGATGAAATAATCTTTATCAGTGATTTTGCGGAAGTAACAAGAAACCATAAAGAAGCGAAAGAAATCAGAGAGTTAGCTTTTAAAGATTTTTATCAAGCTCTTTACTTAACTTATTTTTATCAGATTAACTATTTAGAAAAAACAGGAAAAAAAGCCAGCGATTTACAAAAAGAATTAATGGCTTATTATTTAAAGAAAAAGGAGATGAAGAAGTGAGTATTCTTAAGCAAGCAATTGAAGTTTTAAATGAAGTGAACTTAAAAAACATTAAAATTTATGATATGCGAAACAAATCACCATTTTATGATTTTTTTGTTGTGGCGACAGCGGGAAGTGAAAGGCAAAGTGGTGCAGTTTTAAGTCATTTTAAGAAAGCTGAATTAAAGGTTCGTAACATCGAAGAAAGTACTTCCTGGCAACTTGTTGATTTACATAGTGTAATTGTAAATATCTTTTTAGAAGATACAAGAGAGTATTATAATCTTGATAAATTATTTTTTGGTTTGGAAGTAAATATTGAGGAATTATAATTATGTCAAGGGCGGAGAGAAGCTTAAAGATACTGGAAAACGATAAACTACTAATCATTAAATTTCCTGTTGGAATTTTATGGATAATAATTTACTTGGTGGCTTTTGCGCTTGTTATCTCTATTCCTTTTGTTTTTAGGGAATTTTTTATGTTTCCGATAATTATCATCGCTTATATTTTTTTACCAATTAGTGTAGGTTTGCATTTTGTGTTGCGCTTTTTTCGAGAGATAACGATTAATTATGAGACAAGAACAGTCACTTACAGATCATTAGGCACTCGCCACTTTAATTTTGATGAGATATACGATTTTCAGATTTTAGTCAAGGAAGATGTTGACTGGAATGAAAAGTCTTATTTATGTTTAAGATTAAAGGATAATAGAAAGATTGAGATAAAGGCTAACTCAAGGACGCAAATGATTGGTGTTGTTAGTAAATTAGCAAAGATTAAGTTTAAATGATTAAAAATTATAAATTAATAAAGCAAGATTTTCATTTTTGGTCTTGCTTTTTTATTTATTAAAATCAGATAAATTATTATTTTCAAATAAGGATTTGCATGAAAATTTACTTTCATCAAAATGTCGAACGAATTTTGTTGAATTTTGGCATATTTTCTGATATGATTGTTATTGGCATAATCATTTATAATTAATAATAATAACAAAAACAAAATTCGCTTAATAATAGAAAAATGCCACAAGAAAACTTGTGGCAGTAACACCCTAAAGGTGTTGGTTCCGAGTCCTGTTAAACTCTTATAATCAGATGAACAACAATTTCCGTTATTATTGCTCATATCTATTATATCAAATTAATATTGAATTGTAAATATTCAATTTATAAATTTTATTAAAAAGGGGAAATTTTTTTATGAAATATAGTTTAGGTTTAGATTTAGGAGTCGCGAGTATCGGCTGGGCAATAGTTAAGCTTGATGAAAATGATAGTGTTTTACGAATCGAAGATCTTGGAGTAAGATTATTTGATGCTATGGAAAAGGGTAAAACTGATGAATTAGAAAATGCCATTAGAAGGGAAAAAAGGGGTTCTAGACGTTTGATTCGGCGTAGAAGTCAAAGATTAAGGGACTTAAATAAATATTTTATCGACAATTTTAAAATTGATATAAAAGAAATTGATTTAAGCATAGTAAGTCAACAATTTGCGGGAGAAGAACATACACTTTTACCCTATAGGCTGAAAATTAAAGGTTTGAATGAAAAGCTTTCCTTAGAGGAATTAGCAATAATTTCTTATCACTACTGCAAGCATCGCGGTTTTAAATCAAATCGCAAATCAGAAGATAAAAAGTCAGATGGGGTTTTAATTTCAGGAATTGAAAATACGGAGAAAACTTTAACTAATCGAGGCATAACGATTACGAATTTTCTGTTAGAAACATTTAAAGATAATAAACAAATTCGCAATAAAGATAAATATTTACATGCCATTTCTAGAAGTATGTATGAAACGGAATTTAGTTTGATTCTAGACAAGCAAATCGAGTCCGGTTTAATTAACAATAATTTTAAGGACCGAATGCTAAATAAGGAAAAATATTTAAATTGTTTTTTTAATCGCCAACGTGATTTTTCAGAAGGTCCAGGAAAGGGATCAAAATTTGGCGGACAAAACGGAAAATCATTAATTGAGCAGATGCTTGGTAATTGTCAGTTTTATAAGGAAGAACTTAGAGCACCAAAAGGTGGATTGTCAGCTGCAAAATTTGTTTTTTTGTCACATCTTAATAATATTACTTATACAAATGAGAATAATGAAACGAAAAGGCTTAGCCAAGAGCAGATAAATAATCTTCTTAAAAAAGCTTTAGAAACAAGAGTCTTTAGTTATAACACTATTAAAAAAGAAATCGGTTTGGAAACCGTTTATTTTAATATGTTAAAAAATAAAAAAGGCGAGATTAAGGATTTATTAGAAGAAAAAATTAAGTTTTTTGAAACATATCACGATCAGAAAAAAATTCTAAAAAAACATTTAACAACAAAAGAAATAGAAATACTTAAAGACGAAGACTTCGATCATTTTTCAGATGTACTCCTAAAATACCGAACTGAAGCAAAATTTGACGAAAATTTAAAAGATTATTCTGAAAAAATCATTAAAGCTGTTAAAGAAATGGAGCCAATAACTAAAACAATCGATTTATCTTCAAAAGTCTGTCGAGAGTTGATTCCTTATCAACTCGAAGCGATGACTTATGATAAAGCAGTAAAAGCAATAGGTTTTAATCATTCTGACCGAGATCAAAAAGCGAACAATAAATATATTCCAAAACTAGATGGTGAATGCGGATTATTTGAAAAGCTAACCTTAGAAATAACAAATCCTAACGTTAAACATATTTTATTTGAGGCACGAAAGCTAATCAATGCGCTAATTAAGGATTATGGTAAGCCTTATATAATAAATATTGAATCTGCTCGCGATATTGCTAAAATAAAATCGGAAAGAGGCAAGATTGAGCGTGAAAATGAAAAAAATGCCAAAAGAAACTTTCGAACTAGAGAAAAGTTGTTTGAAACTGGTCGTTTTACTAGTTTTGCGGCTGTTTCGCCTAATGATGTTATCAAACAACGTTTATTTGATGAACAAAAAGGAATCTGCATTTACTGCGGTGAGCAGTTTCAAGAATCCAGATTATTCGAGCTAAATAGTTATCAAATTGATCATATAGTTCCTTATTCTGCTTCATTTAATGATCAATATGATAATAAAGCTCTTGTTTGTACAAAATGTAATCAAGAAAAGAAAAATCGCATTCCATTGCATTTTTTAAATGAAAATCAAGCAAAGAACTTTCTTTATAGGGTTAATTCTAATCGCAATATTTCAGGGAAAAAACGAGATAATTTTATTAGAAAAGAACTTCCTGAAGCAGAATTTGGTGAAAGAGATATTAATAATTTGAGGTATGCTAATAAAACTATTTTGAGAATTATTAAGGCTTCTTTAGGTTATTCAGATAAAGATATTTTATTTATTGAAGGTCAGATGACGAATTTTTTGAAAAAGCGTTGGGGATTATCTAGGCTTACACATTCACTTAAAGCAAAAGATATGAACAAAAATAGAACATATTATCTTGAGCATAATTTTTGTGAATTTAATGAAGATAAAATTACCGTAAACCTGACATATGAAAATAATAAATTAATTTTTGAATTAAAAAAAGAGAAAGCAAAAGCTAACCGTGAGTTAGAAGAACAACCAAAGAGATTAAACGAGCTGATTGACTTTGCTATAGAGAATAAAACGCTTTTTATTGAACGAATTGGATTTAATAAGAATTTATCCTTAGAAGAGCTTTGTCTTTACTTCGGTGAACAAAGATATAGAGCTCAAGACGAAAATAATAATATTCTTTATGAAAAAATATTGCAGTTTTTATTAGAACTTATTTCTCGTATTGAAGCCGAAAATCGCAATAAAGAAAGAGATAACCACCTTCATCATGCTTGTGATGCGGTCGTTTTAGCTTGTGTTACGCGTTCGACAACCCAAAAGATTACTAATCACTATAAATATGAAAAGAATAAAGATTTTTTAGATTTAAGCACAGAAGAAATTAAAGAAATTTACGGAGAGCATCCAGAAAGATTTCCAAGACCTTATCCTGAATTTGTGCAAGATGTCAAAGAAAGGGTATTCCAAAGAGATATTGATAAATTAAAAGAATATGTTAGAAAATCTAAAATATATTTAGATCGTTGTGAACGTTTTAACAAAAACTTAACGATAATTTATCCAAGTCGCTCACCATTGTTAAAAACAAGTGGGCCTTTACATAAAGAAACCTTCTTTGGTTACAAACCAAATTTTCAAACCTTAACTAAAAGAGTAAGCGTTCAAAAACTTAGTATTGAAAATGTTGAAGATATTTTCGATAAAAACGGCGGCAATCATGCGGTTTATTTAGCTTGTAAAGCGTGGATGAAAAATGGCAAGACTGGCTTGCCGACCATTCAAAAAGGTAGTGAAATACGTAAAATTGAAAAAGTTAAGTTAGACTTATATAGTGATATTAAAGACGAAGCTCAAAGAAAAGAAAAAATCGCTTCTAAGGTCAGATTTGATGTTAAAATAAATGGTAATAAGAATAATACTTTTCCAGTTTTTGCGGATAGTGAAAATGTCTTGATAATTGAAGTTTATAAAAAGAAAAATTCAGATGGATCTTTATATTATTGCCCATTAAACGCCTTTAAAATTAATAATGCAAAAAACGAAAATATCCAATATCAATTATTTACCGGACAAGGAGTAAATAATTTGCACATATTGAGTAAAAAAGAATTGAATGAAGGTTATCAGAAATTACTATCAATTCGTAAGAATTCAATGCTTGAGATTGAATTAAAAAATGGAAACAAAAGTTATTGTTATTCTGTAGGAGCAACAAGTGGTATGATGGAGGTAGCTAGTTCGCTAGGTGATAATTATGATATCGTTGGTGAAAATACTCTTTTTAAAAATTTTTGTAAGTCTCAATATTATCTAACGGTTTCAACTATTAAAAGCATTAAAGTTAGAAACATTTCCCTGCTCGGTAAAATAACATAAATGAGTTATAAAAACTTAATTATAAGAAATGGTAAATTTCTATCTATGTTAGATTCACAACTTGTTGTGAAACGAAGAGGAGAAGAAACGTTAAGTATTCCAATTGAAGATATCTCAATTATTTTAGTAGAAGACCCTTATAGTAATTTCTCAAGTCGAGTTTTAACGGAACTCTCTAAGCATGGAGTAATACTCTTATTTTGTGATAATTCTTACATGCCAACAAGTTTTGTTTTGCCTTATAATCAAAGCTATAATCAATCGAAAATCCTTAGAGCACAAATTTGTTTTAGTAAACAAATCAAAGCAGAACTCTGGCAAAAAATTATTAAACAAAAAATTAATAATCAGGAATCAGTTATCAGATACTGTAATAATGATGATTATACGATTCAATATCTTTCTCGTTATAAAAATGAAGTAGAGATAAATGATACCAAAAATCTTGAAGGTATTGCTTCAAAGATGTTTTTCTCAGCATTATATGGTGATGATTTTATTCGCTTTACTGAATCGGGAATTAATTTAGCTTTAAATTATGGTTATTCAGTCTTGCATGCGGCGATAATCAGACATCTTTGTGTAATGGGCTTTAACTCTAATTTAGGAATTTGGCATAGTTCCGAGAAAAACGCCTTTAATTTAGCATCAGATTTGATTGAACCGTTTCGACCATTAGTAGATTATTTATTATATTGGCACCAAGATGATTTAGAAGTTCCTTTGTCTAAAGATATTAGAAAAAAGTTAGTACAACTTTTAAAAAGGAGAGTTAAAATGAATCAAAAAAGTTTAACAGTTGAATACGCTATGGAACAAGTGGTAAAGAATCTTTTAAATATTATAACAACTAATGATTTTAAAGAATTTTCATTGCCTGAAATTGAACCGATTCAATTTTTAGAAAATGAGCTATAGGGAAATGCGACTGATGGTTTTTTTTGACTTACCTAACGAAACACCTGCTCAAACAAAAATTTATAATAAGTTTAGGAAGTTTTTATTACAAGATGGTTTTAAAATGATGCAATATTCGGTTTATGTAAGGTTTTGTGTTAATGACACTGATGCCAAAAAACATATTAATCGAGTGATTAAAAAAACTCCGAAAGTTGGAGATGTCAAGATTCTTTCCATTACCAACAAGCAATTTGAAGGAATGGTTCGAAAAGATTCGGAGTTTTTTAAAGCAGATCAGATCTTAAACGCAGAAGACACAGTAGTTATTGATTGAGGTAACGATCGATTTCCTGTAAGAACAGACGTTCGATTTTGGAATTTGGGACAATCGAAATTTTATTTTCAATAATTTGATCGGAAATTACATAGTCTTTATTTACAAGCATTTTACCTAAGTTGTAGGGGATGCTTGTTTTTATTTGAGACTTTATTGCTTGAAGTTGTTCATCAGCCACAAACATATGAGTATTTAAAAGAAACTCTTCAAAGGTTGAGTTTATTTTTTCTTCTGGGTTTTCTAAAATTGATTTTTTTAAGAATAGTTCAATATTACTTAAATCCTTTATTTTATCATTTTTAAGACAGAAAATTTTTGCATTGCCAAAACTATGGAGAAGTGATTCAGTTCTATTGGAAGATAAGATGAAATAACAATTACTATGGGCAATCATTTTTTTCATTTGATTTAAATAGCAGATAATTAATTCTTCATCTAACTCAGCATCAAAGTTATCAATAATAATGACTTTTTGTTGGGCATTTATTTTAATATAATAAAAAATTAATGCAAAAAGAAGTTGTTTGCTATTTGAATGCGAAAAAATATTTTTCTCGTTTTCATCTATTATGAATGAAATTATTACTGGTAATAATTCTTCAATTGATTCAACATTTAATTTGAGATTGATTTTACAATTTTGCATAATATCATTCATAAAGGAAAAAACAGAATTAACTTGTTCGGAAAGTTCATCTAAAGATTCATTTATTGATTCTACTAGTTTTTTCTCTGTGCTTAATTCTTTTTCCGATGCGCTTATAATTTGCTCATAAATTATTTTTTTAAGAAGACTTTTATTTGCAGCTTGTTTTAATTGTTCATTAAATGTATTGGAGATGTCGAAAAATAAAACATCAAACTCAGTCTTTGATACTGTGCAATTATTGATTGAAAAGTTCGATGTACCTTTTCCTGAAAAACTTTCTGATAATTCTTTTAGCAACATAGATTTTCCAGAGTTTGACGAACCATAAAAAATATTTAGTTTGCCTATTTTTAATTCGCTTTGCGTTTTTTCTTTGAAAATAAACTTTAATTTCATTAAAATACCCCTTTTTTTATTAGTTTTTCCGTGATATAATAGAAGTAGGGGATTCCGACCCCTGTTAAATTTTTATAATCAGATACGAAAAAATTGGTGACCATGCAGAAAATATTGATTCCGACCCCTGTTAAATTTTTATAATCAGATACTCTTTGATAACAACATTTTGTACATTATTCGATTCCGACCCCTGTTAAGCTTTCATAATTTGATAGATATTATAAATATTATATCAAAAGATCACAAGAATTTCTAGCAATGAATTCTTGTGTTTTCTATTTATAAACAAAATTTTCTTAATTCAAGTAACGCTTGATTGCATTCTCTCTTTAAATCCTTTATAATAGATGCATACAGAAATGGAGGCGATAGGTTGGAAGATAACTTTGGTTTATTTTTACACAGCTTACGGAAAAAAGCCCACCTTACCCAAGGAGAGTTAGCGAATCTTTTACATGTCAGTCATCAGGCTGTCTCCAGTTGGGAGCGTGAACTATCTATGCCTGATATTTCCTTGATTTTACCACTTGCAAAAATTTTAAACACTACGGCCGAGCGTTTATTATTTATGATGACTGGCGAATTTAACAGTAAGGAAATTGATGCATTTCTGGAAAAAAGAAAGGATAGGATTTGAATGAGAAATGAATTTATCAGCAATCCAAGCTTAGTATTACTTTCAGATAACTATCTGTCGGAAAAGCTAGGAAATAGATTTGCTAAGAACCTATTAGTTAAAACAGAATATAATAATAGCGATATAAACGCCCTAATCGAAAAAAGAAAGGAAAGTGAATTATATGGATAAAAAAACCATACTAGAAGACTTAAAGGCAGGTAAAATTAGTTTAGAGGAGGCAGAAGAACTTTTAAATAAAAAGGATGACAATACTGATAGTCGTAACTTTGAATTTGATTTTGCCAACTTTGGCTCTAAAATTAGTGAAAAGATTAATAAGGCAATGCAGTTTCCAGGTTTAAAGGTGGATATAAGAGGATTTAAGGCTAATAAAGACGACGATAAAGAAGAAACTGCTTGGGATTCGATTCTTAAATTAGCGCCTTTTGCATCAGCTGCTACTTTGCGCAAAATGATTGAAAAGGAATTGGCAAAAGGTGAAAATATTGACTGGTCACGTTTTGTGCAGCTAGCACCTTTCCTTGATGATGAAGCGATTGCTTCAATTTGTGAATCAGCGCTTAAAGATGCTAGTCCAAATATTGAGGTTGTTGTGCAGCTAGCACCTTTTCTAGACAGTGATATATTAATGAATCTTATTAAAAATAGTGAAGGAGTAATTAGTTTAAAACAAGTTCATAAATTTGCGCCATTTTTAGATGAAGAAGATGTTGATGCTTTATTGGAAATGTTTTTAGAAAATAGCGATATTTAATAATCCAATAATTGAAAATTAAACCGCGATAATTTGCGGTTTTTTCTTATAATACATGTGAATATGATGTGTGAAAGCATGCGAATTTAAGCAAACATTCTATAATAATGCTATAATCTTCAAAAAACAATAACAGGAGATTACTAATGAAATTATTAAAAACTATTATTTTAGGGACAATAATAATTTTTTGCCTGATGTTTATCTTTGGAATTACAAAAACAGTTGTTGTAGCAGAAGAAAACAATACAGAACCAGTTATTTGGTTTGAGGGTGCTTTGAATGATTCTGTTTTTGTAAATAATATTGTTGAGGTTGAAACAGGGTATATAGCACTAATTTCGGTTTTTAATACGGGGGATTCAACGAGAAGACTAATTAAGTTTGATATAGATCACAATCCTTTATGGGAAATAACCAATAGTCCGATTGAGCAGTTTGCGATTGATTCTTTTGGTAATATTTTTGTGACTGGTTTTGGAACTTGGAATAGCGGAATTGGCTTTTTAGCAAAATATAACAGTGGTGGTGAACTATTATGGACAAGATCATTTCTTGATTTTGCAATACATACACCAGCAGTGGGCAGTGATGTTTTCAATATTACAACTAATTCCATTAATATTGTAGAAAATTATATTTATATAACAGGTTTTTATAGTCGAGGAACTTATGAAATAACTCTAGAAAATGGAGAGACAAGATTCTTATCAAGAACAATTGCGCCAACAACAAATCTGCATTCATACATTTTTAAATTTAATACTGATGGTCATGTTTTAGAAGTCAAAGATATTGCGGCTACTAATCCACAAAATATTAGAGTTACGCATCTTGCACCTTTAGAAAATGGTTACTTGGCGGTATCAGGATTTTTGAATGCGGTTGGACTGGGGTCGACGAATATTAATGGTCTTTATAGCTTAGGTGGCCATGACGCTTTTGTGATGTTATTCAATAGTGATTTAGATCATATCCGAACGAGAATGATTCATTCGGCTGGACAAATGCAAATGGGTAATAGCTTACAAGTTTTTGGTAATGATATTTATATATATTTAAATACTTCAACAGCAGCAGCAAATTCCAATTCTTTACTTTTGCTTAGTCCTGCAGAACAAGCTATTTGGGATGCCTCGATTCCACTATGGAATGCAGGAGAGGCCTTAATTTTGCGCTTTGACTTTGATTTGGAAACAACTTTAATTCATCGAGAGCGCCAAGCAGCTTTTGCTAATAGAATTGCTAAAGATGATGATAACTTTACTGTTGTTTATAATCATAGTTCTGGTTATATAACAATTGTTAATTATGACCATAATTTTGACTTGATTTCAGAGCGTACTCTTGGTGAAGTAGCTAATCAAACGTTTGCTAATGGCATTGTAAGTGTCGGTTATAGCCTGATGGTTTTTGGTAGTTCAAATTATCGCTTTGGGACAAAGGAAATTATTGCGGGAACTATGGATGGCTTTATTTTTTTGATTAGTAGTTATGATTATATAATCGGGCCATATGAACTTAGTATAACAAAAAATCCATTTGTAGAGGGTGCACCATTTATGATTGGTGATAGTATGCCGATCTTACAAGCCGGTGTTGCGACAGGTAATGGAAACTTTACTTGGCAAGGAAACCCAGCACTACAATTTGGCACTCGCAATTATGCTTGGGTATTTACACCGGCAAACCGTTTCTTAGAGCCTATTGTTGGCTATATAACAATCACAACTTATCAGCCGATTACAGTTAGATTCCTAAATAATAATACACTAATATCGGAAAAGATCGTTGCGACTGTTATTGATATAAAGTTTCCGGCTAATCCAATGCCGCTAGAAGGCTATAAATTTGTTAGTTGGATATTAACTGTAACACAAGGAGCAAACGGGCAAATTTTCACCTATACAGCAAGATTCGAGCCAACTGAGTTAGAACATTCATATACGATTGTTTTTATGGATGAAAATAATGAATTTCAACGTTTGACTGATTTATCTAATCTTGATGGTTTAGATAAACCAGAGATCGAACGAGATGGCTATGAATTCTTAGGTTGGTGCTTGTCAACAAGAGTCATTGAAGATGGTATCACAACAATAACTTATAGAGCAATGTGGTCGGCAAATGCGACAACTAATATTCGGTGGTTAATTTTAATTTTAGTACTAGCAGTAATCTGGATATTTTCGGTTTTCTTCTTGATTATACGTTTTCGACAAAGAGTTAAAAGACATTATAAATTAGCTAACAAAAATTAATAAATAAAGAGGAGTTATAAATTACTCAGTATTTTTGAATATTATTATTAAGTTGAAAAATGGTGAAATTTTTTCAAAGTTCTAATAAAAAAATCGTAGATTTGCTTAACTGTGTCAGTTACTCATTTCTACGATTTTTATTATATTTATTGACGATCTTCTTCCTCAGTGTCTAAGAAGAACCTCGCAACAAGCGCTGCTATAATTCCCCCTACTAAAGGTGCAAGGATAAAAATCCAAAGTTGCCTAATCGCATCACCCATCACAATGATTGCCGGTCCAAAACTTCTAGCTGGATTAACAGAAGTGCCTGTTAACGTGATTCCTAATAAGTGGACCAATGTTAATGTAAGACCAATTATAATACCAGCATTTTTACCGTTATTACTTTTTTTAGCAGTAACAGCGATAACTACTAAGACAAAAACAAAGGTTAAGATTACTTCGACTAAAAAGGCACCGCCATAATTTAGGTCATTCGCAAGGTTTTGTCCGAGGTTTGCGGTTGTCATACCGCTAAAGTGTAAAATTGCGTGTAATAGCCCGGCACCAGCTAATGCGCCTAATAATTGTGCTACTACATTTATTGCACACTCTGACCAACTGATTCTTTTATTGATAGCCATTCCGACAGAAACTGCAGGATTAATCTGGCAACCAGAAACTGGTCCAATTACATAGGCCATTGCGACTATTGCTAAACCGAAGGCCAAAGCAGTTGCGACTACATCACCTGTGAAAACAGCTACACCACAACCGAATAAAACTAAAACCAATGTTCCGAGAAACTCAGCGATTGGTTTTTTTGCTTCAATACTCATTTTTCATTTCTCCTTATAAATTCATTTTACCATATTTTTACTTATATTCATAATATATTTTGCACAAAAATTGCTGAAGTATACAATTTATAAGAGTAAAAAGCGCTTTTTAAGCTAAATATTGCTATGAGGTGCTATTTTATGGAGAAAAAGGAAAAAATTTATTTAGGATGCTTTTTAGGTTTGATTCTTATTTTTATTTATATCTTTAGTCGAGGCGGATTTAACGATAAAAACAATGATATTATTATAGAAAATCCGACTGAAAAGATAGAAGATGTTAATTTTATTCATGTTGAGATTGCTGGTGCTGTTAGGCGTACAGGTTTATTTTATGTTCCGGAAATTTTTAGAATTAATGATTTAATTGTTTTTGCTGGCGGAGTAACAGAAGAGGCTGATCTTTCTTCTGTTAATCTAAGTAGAAAAGTAGTCGCGAATGAAAAAGTAATTATCCCGACAACTAGTATCTTTGACAATCCAGATGAAAATAGCTGTAGCAGAAATTCAAATGATATTTGTGTAATCATCAGTGGCGCAATTCGTTATCCAGCTACTTATGTTGTGAAAAAAGGAATAACGGTTGGAGAGCTGATTTTTAAAGCAGGCGGAGTAACTGAAGAAGTAGATGTTTTAGCTTTAGAAGTAATCAAGAATTTGGTTTTAAATGAAAACAAAGGTTTAATTATAAAAAGTAAAGATAGCGAAAACATTAAATTGGTTAATATCAATCTGGCCTCTTTAGAAGAATTGCTGACTTTACATAATATCGGGAAAGTAACAGCGGCTAATATTATTGCTTATCGAGAAGAACATGGATTTTTTAAAACGATTGAGGAGATTATGAATGTCACAGGAATTGGTAAAATCACTTTTGACTCGATTAAAGACTTTATTACCATTTAATGAGATACACCTGTTAGCTTTTTTTTTATTAATATTAATATTATCTTTAGGAAATTTATTATATTTAGGCTTATTAGTGATTTATATTGTTTTCCTTAAAAAAATCCGTAAATTGACTTGTCTTTATTTGTTTATTGGATTTATTGTTACTATCAATTTTCTGTTTTTCTTTCACCGAAATACAATTCTGGATTTTCCGGCGAAAGAATTAGAAATTGTTGTTATTGAAAAAAAGCCAAATTATTATATTGCCAAATATAAGTGTGAAAAATTTATTCTTTATAGCCATCATAATTATCAGGCTGGAGATGTAATTCTAATTTCTGGTGATTTTCAGGAGCCTAAAACAACCAATCTCAAGTTTATATTTAATTATCAAAAATATCTTAGGTTTAGAAAAATAAGAAAGATAATTAGTCCTAAGAAAGAAGAGTTTATTGGTCATAAAATTATTTTAGCTTCTTTTAGAGAATTTCTACTTGATAAGATCGATAATCGCTATCAAGCTGAAAGCGCAAGATATATAAAGATTTTATTATTAGGAGATAGTAGTAATTTTGATCTGGAAATGCGAAATGACATTAATTTTTTGGGAATTGGTCATCTTTTAAGCATCTCTGGGCTGCATTTGAATTTCTTTATTTTATTTGCTTATTTAATCCTTAAAAAAATTGGTCTTAAAGAAAAAACTATTTCCACTTTTTTAATTGTTCTCTTGGCGGTTTATAGCTTTATTACCCTCTTTATCCCTTCGGTTATGCGTGTAGTGCTTTGTTATATTTTTAAGGAAATATTTAAAAGATATAAGCTTTTATATACATCATTAGATATTTTAGCGTTTAGTTTTCTTGTTTTGTTGTTAGTAAATCCTTTTTATTTATTTCAAATTGGTTTTCAGTTATCATATTTAGTAAGTTTTTGTTTTATTCTTTTTTCTGATTTTTTATCACGAACTAAAAATATCTTTTTATTAACATTTAAAATGTCTGTGATTGCTGTTTTAGCAACATTTCCACTGATAATAAATATGAATAATTACTTTAATCTTTTTTCGCTTTTAGCTAATGTTTGTATAACTATTTTTTTCAGCTATTTATTTTTACCCGCAACTTTTATATTACTAGTGTTCCCTTTTTTGGAATTTGTCTATTTATTTTTGATAACTATCTTTGAGCAATTAATTGATTATTTTATGTTAATCGATTTTTTGGTTATAAAGCTTGCTAGCTTCGGTACTCTTTTTATTGTTATTTACTATTTTTTGACTTTTCAGCTGTTTAAAGCTTTTGAGTTGAAAAAGAGAGTTTTTAATTATTTTTTTTTACTTTTCTTTCTATTGATTATTAATAGCTTTAAACCAATTTTCTATTTTGATGATGAAGTTGGTTTCTTTAATGTTGGTCAGGGCGATTCAGCTTATATCAGAGTTAAAAATGATAGTTGTAATATTTTGATTGACTTTTATGGTTATGATTATCAGTACTTAGCTAAATTGGGTATCAGAAGAATTGATTATCTAATTATTTCGCATGGACATAAAGATCATTTAGGTGATTTTAAAGAATTAAATAATTTGTTTAGCATTGAAAATGTGCTTGTTAGTCGATATGATCAATCTGAACTGACGCAAAACTTATTATGTGAAAGCGACAAACGAAAAATTAAAAGTGCCAAAGCAGAAAGTGGTGATACCTTTAAGTGTGGAGGTATTGAGTTTTTGATATTAGCGCCCTTTAAGTCATTTTCTAACTTAAATAATAATTCTATTGTTTTTCAGTTTCAGCTGTTTAAAAAGACTTTTCTTTTTACTGGTGACATTGAAAAAGAAGTTGAGACTTGGCTAATCGCTACATATGGTAATAGCCTTAAATCAGATGTTTTAAAGGTTAGTCATCATGGCTCAATAACATCATCAAGTCAAGCATTTTTAGACTATGTTAAGCCAAATATAGCAATTATTTCGGTTGCGGAAAATAATCGTTATAATCTTCCTAATCTTGAAGTTTTAGAGAGGTTGAAAATTGTTAAAGCGCAAATTTTTATCACCGCAACCGATGATACCATTATTATTAAAAAAGCTAAACAACGTAAAAGATTTAGCTATTTACTTTGATGACGGATTTTGATATAATATTTTCTAAAGAAATGAGAATTGGCTTTTTATGGAAAACTTTTATCTTATATATGGTCCGGATTCAGGATTAATCAAAGAAAATTGTCAGAAAATCATCGCTCTTTTAAAGATAGAGGAGATTAATATTATTGAATATGATTATGAGACAACAGCATTTGAAGAAATTATGCAAGAGGTTATTACGATTCCTTTTTTTGCGGAAAAAAAGGCTATTATTATAAAAAATGCAGCATTTCTGGAAAAAAGCACAAACGCAGATATTAGCCCTTTACTTAGCTATATGACTAATCCTTTGAAAGAAAATTATTTGTTGATAACTTATAAAGGCATGCTTGATCAAAAATTTCAGAATGTCAAAGATTTGAAAAAATATTCGCAAATGGTTTTTGTCGAAGGCTTAGATAAAAAGAAGTTAGCTGAATTGATAAAAACTCAAGCAAAGGAAAAAACTTATGCCATTGATAATGAAGCGATTGAGGAACTAATTTTGCGAAAAGATGGTGACTATAGCGGAATCGTTAGCGAACTGGAAAAGTTATATATGTATTGTCTTAAAGATAAAGTGATTTCCAAATTATCTATTACTAATCTAGTGCCTAAGAATCCCGAAGATAAAGTATATGAACTGACTAATGTAATCTTAAAAAAAGATGTTAAAAGCAGTATGGAAATTTATCAGGATTTATTAGCTCTCGGTGAAGATTCTTCACGCTTATTTTCAAACATTTCCAATAAATTTCGAGAAATTTTTTTAATTAAGCAAATGCTTGAGGCTAAAAAGTCCAAAGAAGAAATTGCTCAGTTTTTTAATGTTTCTTCCGGAAGGGCTTATTATATGATAAAAAGCGCAACAGAAACAAGCTATTCTGACCTTGGTAATTGTATTGATAGACTCGTGGAACTTGATAAAAATATTAAGACCGGTAAAAGTGATAAAAAGTTAGGTCTGGAAATTTTTATCCTCAATCAGAAAGGACTATAAATTATGTTTAGTAAATATAAAAGGCTTTTAGTTGTTGATTTTGAAACAACAGGACTTGATTATCGGAAAGATAAAATTATTGAAGTTGGTGCTTTATGCTTAAATTATAAAGAAGATTTAAAAAGATTTATACCAGAAACGGAGTATGGGGAGTTAATCAGTATAAGTTTTCCGCTTCCAGAAATTATTATTAATTTGACTGGCATAACTGATCAGATGTTAGAAGAAAAAGGACAACCAGAAGAAGAGATGTATCAGTTTTTTAAAGAGACTTTGACAGAAGATACCTTAATGATTGCCTATAATCTTCAATTCGACTTATCTTTCTTGATAACGCTTATGACTAAATATGATAAGGACTTTGTTTTTGCTTGTGATATTTTGGATATTATGGCTGTTTATAAAGATCGTTATATTTATCCGCATAAATTAGAAAGTGCAATTCAAACTTTTTCTATTGGTATACCAAATAGCCATCGGGCTTTAGATGATGTCAAAGCTACATTAGAAGTAATGCGCTCACTAGCCAAAGAAAAGAATAACTTGGAACACTATGTCAATAAAATTGGCTATAATAAAAAATACGGCGTCTCTGGGTTGAGATTGCCGCATGTTAAATATATTGCTCAAGCTGGAAATTACCGGGAAATAGAAAAATTGGCATAAAAAAAGCACATCGAAAGCGATGTGTTTTATTTTTGGGCGAAAGTAGTATTAACTAAAGTTGCCAGAGTAGATTTATGACGGGCAACGTAATTTTTATGTACTAAACCTTTTGCTTGGGCTTTATCAAGTTTTTTAAACGCAAAGCTTAATGCCTCATTCGCTTTTGGATCGTTTTTAGCACAAAGTACCGTAACATTTTTCATTGCTGTTCTAAGCGAAGATTTAAAAGATGCATTACGCAAACGCTTCTTTTCGTTTTGCAGGTTTCTTTTTACTTGTTGTTTTATATTTGCCATGTTTTCACCTCCATCTGGTCAATAGCATAAACATTATAGCAAACTTCCACAAGTTATGCAACAAATTTCTGATATTTTACCAAAATAAGTCCACAATAAAACAAAAGTGAGGCTGCAAATGAAAAGAAAAAAACTCTTATCTGATCTTTTAATTGATATTGCGGATTCCGCAAACTTTGAAACATCACCTGGAAATGATTCGGAAATTGAAGTGCTCAAAGTAATTCTTGATGAAAAGAAAGCGGAAAAATATCAAAGGAAACCAGGACTTTATTATACAGTAAGTACAAAGATATTCAGAGAAGGCATGGAAAAGCGCTATGATGACTTAGCTAAAGTTGTATCTGATATTTTACATGATTGCGCTGACTATTATGAAATAAAAAAAATAACTTCTAAGGCCTTAATCGTTGGATTAGGTAATGTTGATGTACCATCGGATAGTCTTGGGCCTAATACTGTCAAAAAAATTAATGTCACAAATCATTTGATTGAAATGAATCTTGTTAAAAAACTTAATCGGGTAATTACTGTGATTCCAGGCGTTATGGGTCAGACTGGCCTGGAAACAACAGAAATTGTTAAAAGTTTAGCGGAAAATTTTAAACCGAGTTTAATTGTCGTAATTGATGCTTTGGCTAGCCGCAGTATAAGTAGACTTAATTCAACAATTCAAATCACAACTTCTGGTATTAGCCCAGGAAGTGGCATAAGTGGAAATAAAAAAGAAATTTCTTATGAAACAGCAGGGATTCCTGTTATTGCCATCGGTATACCTTTAGTTGTGGATTACTTTAATATTATCAATGAGCTATTTGAAGATAAGGAAGCGAAAAAGAAAGCATTAGAAAATATGCCAGGCGATCCGCATATGTTTGTTTCCAGTAAAGATATCCAAAATCTAATTGTTGATATGAGCAGTTGTTTAGCTAAAGCGATAAATCATTTTTTGAACCCATCATCCGACAATTTATTTTAACGCTGTAAGTTATAATCTTAGCAGGAGGCGTTTTATGAAAAAAAATCTTGGGAAATATATCGTGATTATTTTGATTTTTGTTGTGGGAATTAGTCTTGGTAGTTTGACAAGTAGTTCTGAAAGCCCAAATAATCCGGATACTGAAGAAAGACCGCCTTCAGATGAAGACTGGATAATTATCGAAGAGATTGAAGGTAATTTATTTACCCGAATCGCTCAAGGTACGGAAAGAGCGATTAATCGATTGTTTTCACATCTTTTTAGGATTATTCATAATTTGATTAGTTTAGTCTTTGGCATGTAAGTCACCCTAATAATGGGTGCTTTATTTTTATAAAATATGACAAAAAAGGTGTAATTTCTTTATCTTATGGTATAATATTTAATGGTTAGGAAAGGATGAAAATATGACACTTCCGAACAAACTTACGCTTTTAAGGATATTGATGATTCCTGTAATGGTAATTCTTTATTATATCCCAGTTTTACATGAACATTTTCTTTTTGATAGACTGCCTTTGGCTTTTGTTTTAGCTGGTTCAGTCTTTGTCTTAGCTTCATTAACTGATTTCCTTGATGGCTATTTGGCGCGAAAACTAAACCTGATAACTACTTTTGGAAAATTCGCTGATCCGTTGGCGGATAAAATATTGGTTATGGCTGCTTTACTAATTCTTGCCGATGCACAAATAGTTGCGTCCTGGGTAATTATTGTAATTCTTGCTAGAGAGTTTATCGTATCAGGAATCAGATTAGTGGTCTTGGAAAGAAAAGATGAGAATAAAAAAGTTATCGCAGCTAACAAACTTGGTAAATATAAGACTGTAATGACAATGCTCGCCATAATATTCTTGTTCTTTACAGTGAATTTAGATAGCGCTGAAGGAGTTCAGGTTCTTAAGATTACAGGTGATGTGCTTATCTATCTGTCCTTAGTGTTAACTATTGTTTCTGGTATTGAATATTTTTGGCAGAACAAAGAGGCAATTTTAGAAAGTATTTAAAAGTAAAAATAACTTTAAGAGATAAACATTTTATGGGGGAATAATTTTGGATAAAAGAGAAACTGCTTTAAATGATGCAATAAAGCAAATTGAAAAACAATATGGCAGTGGCGCTGTCATGAAGTTAGGCGATAAAGCCAACACAAAAATAGAAGCAATCCCAAGTGGCTCAATCGCTTTGGATAATGCCTTAGGGATAGGTGGTTATCCTAAAGGACGTATCGTTGAAATTTACGGACCAGAAAGCTCGGGTAAAACGACAATCGCCTTGCATGCTATCGCTGAAGTTCAGAAACAAGGCGGTTATGCGGCGTTTATTGATGCGGAGCACGCTCTTGATCCGATTTATGCTAAGAGTTTAGGTGTCGATACGGAAAACTTGATTTTATCGCAACCAGACAATGGTGAACAAGCTTTAGAGATTGCGGAAGCTTTAATCAGAAGTGGTGCAGTTGATATTATTGTTATTGACTCAGTAGCTGCCTTAGTTCCGGAAGCGGAAATCAATGGTGAAATGGGTGATTCTCATATCGGTTTACTTGCTCGTTTAATGAGTCAGGCAATGCGTAAACTTTCTGGATTTATCAATAAGAGTCAATGTGTAGCGATTTTTATTAATCAAATCAGGGAAAAAGTTGGTGTTATGTTTGGTAATCCGGAAACTACAACAGGTGGAAGAGCTTTAAAATTTTATTCTTCAGTACGTCTTGAAGTGCGTAGAAGTGAACAAATCAAGAATGGGACAGAAGTTGTTGGTAATAAAACAATTCTAAAAGTTGTGAAAAATAAAGTTGCACCACCTTTTAGAACTTGTGATGTTGATATCATCTACGGTCAAGGAATATCTAAGGCTGGAGAAATTTTAGATATGGCAGTACAGCTGGAAATTGTTAATAAAAGTGGTCCTTGGTTTAGCTATAATGGTGAAAAGCTTGGACAAGGGCGAGATAATGTCCGCGAACATCTAAAGAAAAATGAAGCATTATTCCAGGAACTTGAGACTAAAATCCGGGACAAAATGAAAGAAAAATAATATTAAAATAAAACCAAATTTTTGTTATGAAAATCGAAAATTTGGTTTTTTCTTTGTTGAATAGGAAACTCTATTTTCAACTTATAACAATATTTATACTTAACATTATGTATATTACACACACGACATATACGAGAATTTTGCTCAAAATCAACCTCAAAATCACAGTTTTATTTGCTTTATCTAGAACGTTTTATCCAGCTGAAAAAAGTTTAAAATAATCCTTGTTTTTACTAGCTTTTAGTGTTATAATAACCTCATATTCCTAACAAGAATCGAGGTGAAAAAATGAGTTTCCTAACGATGAAATATAACCTAAAACTATCTAAGGAAGAAACACTATTACTTAAATTTCTCTGTTACATCTCTAAAAACATCTATAACAGTTCTTTATATGAACTAAGAC
>WRBM01000017.1 GCA_009784525.1 Erysipelotrichales bacterium
TAATGTTCCTTTAGAAGCTGCTGATAATGCATAAAGCCCCACAAGCACACCCATGCTTATCAAGAACCTTCTCCAGTTAAACCTCGGCATTGCGTCTGGGTCAAATGAGAGGGGGATGCTGTTAAATATATTATAATCATATTTAGGAAAATCTACAGGACTTCCGATACTGTATGGATTGAAAAATCCTACTACATTAATATTATACAATATTTCTTCAGGATCGCAAGGGGTAATGAACATTTTCATGAAAGGAGAGTAATATCTGTCCTCTAAATAATAGAGGTTACTTTCGATATCAAGATACCTTGATTTCCACCTGATCGGATTTCTCAATCCAATATGGTTAGGATGAGTCGCATTAGTTATCTCATATATTGGTCCACCGAGAAAATCAAAACCTGTTACCCTGCTTTCACCCCAGCTGTCATATTCGTAAAAAACAACCGCACCACTTCGATGCCCTCTTAATCCTACAACACTTCCTAATGTATCTTTGATAAAGTACCAGGTTTCTGTATGCCTGTGATTACCTTCATGAGTTTCAGCGATAAAGCCAATCATTTCCTCAATATCATAAATATATCTGAATGAATTTCCAGTGATTTTGTCTCTTTCACCTAACAATTTTGCACCATCATAATAATAATCAATATTAAGATTTTGATTCTCTTTCTTGATTCTTATACCATGACTGTTATATATATAAGTTGTTTTAATCTGACCTCTGGTGTAACTTTCCAGAAGATTGAACCTCGTATATGTAAGATTGTCTCCCCTTATCCTTACACAGTTTCCTAGATTATCATAATCAAATGAAGAATCATTTCCAATATTAGAAAGACGTCCGTTCTCATAAAAATAATTTATCCTTGATCCGAATCTGGTTTCACTTTTCAAAGACCCATCAGGATGATATTCATAATCGCGTTCACCACCTGGTAAAGCTATTGTTCCTTTTAAAAATTCTCTGGTAAGTCGTCCTGCTCTGTCATATGAGAAAGTCGAAACTGTTGGCCCATTATCAAAATAACGGCTTTCTACCCCTGACTCTATCACCCTTCTGCCAACATTAATCCGACTATATGTTACATAAATGCTCATAGTCGCTACTTCGGATATCTCCATAGGTATGAAAGTTCCAGGATGATATTTAATTCTTTCAGTTGTCAAATTTCCGTTTGGTGTCGGTTTATCTTTTTCAATAATTCTGCCTAAGCCGTCATAACGATAAATAACTCTTTCTCTGAAGTTAAACTGATTTACCTGTAAATCATTGGTGCTTGTTATGCGCGGATTCATATATCTAAAATTATCAAAAGTAATTTCTGTTTCCGATATGCCGCTATTATTTCTGAAATTGTTTAAAACGTGTCTTACTTTATCCGGACCTGAAGAGGAAATAGTTAAGAAGTCGCCGTTCTTATATTTTTCAACTTCTGTATCATCTTCGGTATATTCAAAATCCTGTTGCCTTTTTTCAAAACCATCAAAATAGCTTTTGATGCCCGCAACACTTTCACTTTCAACGACAACTTGTCTTTCAAATTTGGTAACAGTTCCGTTTTCAGAAATTTTTGAGACATTGCCATAATTATCAAAACTGACAATCATTTCATCGCTTTCTTCAGTGTTTAAACTTCTGAATCCTTTTCGTGTGATTGTGTTTTGATTTCTTTCGATAATTGTCTCTGTCAGTAAATCCCTGCCTTTACCAGATACAAAATAACATTTTGTAAGATCGCCAAATTCATTATATTCATAATCATAACCATAAAAACTTCCTGAAAGAGGTCGAATGCTAATAACTCTTCCGACATCATCATAAATAATTGTATTCTTACCACTCAAATTGTCAGAAACTGTTTCTAATCTGTCCCCAAATACATTAGATTCATAGTCTATTTGATAAGTACTGATCTGATCTTCTAGGCCTGTAAGCTGAACAAAATCAATAAATGTATCATGTAATCTTTCTCCAAGTGGTTCGTTAAAAGTAGAGCTCACTTCATTCCTTGGTGTTCTTGATATGCTTTGATATTCTGCATCATTAAATGTAATGCTAATCTGATCGGAAACACCCAAATGAGACATAGTTTGACTCATATTTCCCCAAAGGTCATATCTGTAAGTTGTTACTGCATCATACTCGTCTTGTTCTCTTCTCAATCTTCCTTGAAGATCAACAATCGTATCAGTTGTTGACTGTCTTCCTTCTGAGGTTGCTATCTGATTCATTCCAATACAGACTACTTCTTGATTATTATCAGCAACAACAGCTCTTCTGAAATTTGTTATGGTAATGATTTTATCATTTGCTGAGCGTTCCTCAATGAAATATCCAAGCCTATATTCCAGACCCACAGATACAGTAACTCTGTTGCTTCCTTGTATAAAAGTGCAGTTATTTCCTAGAACTTTTTTTGTTCCATCACACAAAGAGATAATATATTCACTAGGTCGAGGTTCAGGTGGAATCAAACTTGTAATTAAATTTTTATGGCTTGCCAAAATATCATTAGCAGTTAAATAGAAATCATTATTAATATCTTCAGTCACGATTTTACCATTTTGATTTGTATATTGAATAGATTCAATATTTTCAATTCTGATTTTATTGCGCCCATCGGAAAAAGATACATAAAAAGTTGTACTTGGAGCTTGATACATTTTCATAGCCGCAATTTCTACTGACCTTCCGCTACCTAAAAAATTTAAATTTATTTCGTCTAGCAGACTGCCACTTATTCTGACATCTATTTCCACGAGTTGCCAAACCCATATTGCATGATTATCAAAACTTCCAATGCTAATATCAGTATTTCCCGGACTTCTGGATATTGTTTCAATTTGAATGCGGTTATCTGTCAGTTCGCCAGTTAACATCATCCAAAAACTTACCTTAAAATTTAATAATTGACGAAACTTTTCGTTACGATAACTTATTATTGCATCTTTATTCAAAAAGAAATAATTTTCCATTGTTAGAGGTATGTCAGGGGATATTACTTGTGCACCCGATCCGTTAATGGTGCCAGCTCTTCCCGGACTAAGCATATTAACGCCAGGCCTTTTTTTTAGTTCACTAAATCCGCCTACATCTTCCATAATAGAAACTAGATTTCCTTTTCTGTTAAAGAAATAATTTAAACTTATATTTTTGTCGTTTCGAACTGCTGTATGGTTTATCAAAAAGGTAAATCTGCTGCGTTCTTTTCTGTTTTCTGGTTTTAAATCAATATCTTTTAATTCGCCCCAAAATGGAATATCCAGAGCCCCACCAGCTCTAATAACACCTGATTTTGCATTAGTAATTGTTCCCAATCCTGTTTCAACATTATCAACAATATGAAAACCACTAAAAAGCCTGCGATAATTAATTTTTATTACCTCTGAATCTCTTGTGTCATAAAATCCAGCAAGTCTGGCCGCTTCTTCTGCATAAAAAATATGCGTTTTATGTTCATTAGCCCTTTCATTAGATTTTCTGCCCCGACGTGTAATTGTCCTTAAATTATTATCAGAATCATAATCATAGTGAAATGATTTTCTGACTACTCCTTTATTGGAAAATCTGACTTCGCTTATTCGATTAGCATGATAATGAAACGTAATTTTTCTATCAGAATTACGATTATCATACGCTTCAGAAATAAAACCTCCAATGTAATGATAAACTTTATGAATAGCCGGGTTTACTGTGGAAATTGAAGCTGTCATTCTTCCTAAATTATCAAAAATAAATTGATTTCCGATATCATCTTGAATAACTTGACTAGTTACAGAAACATTGTTTGGTCCTTCTGTCGTCAAAATTAAATTTAGACCGCTAGTGTCATAATACCGATAAACATTTCCTGTATGTCCAAGATATTTAAAAATATGTAACAAGCCATTATCGTCAATAAATTCATATTCTTCTTGATCTCGGTCTGTTGAAAGTTTTCTAAACAAATATTGTTCAATGTTAAATTTCCAGTAATTTTTAAATGATGATAACACTCTATTGCTTAAAGCCGGATTATAAACATGATTAACATTAATCATGAAACTTCCGTTTCCAATTGAAGATCCTAAAACTTCTGCTAAAGCTCTTCCTGTATTAAGATTAACAGATACATTAGTATTTTTGATTGCATATTTCAATCTAGTATGTTTAATAGATTCTAATAAGTCTTCTGATTGCATATTTCTTCCTCCTCGTATAATAAAGTCAGCACAGTCGCAGCCAAAGATAAAATAATTTCGATATTTTCCATCTTAAATATAGCCCATCTAGGATGGACTTGCCTCCTTTAATATTTCTTTTACGAATTCAGAATCCTTTAAAATCTTTGTTTTATTCTCGCCAACTACCAAGACATTTCGATTGCCGCGACCAGCAATAAATACAATATCTCCTGATTCACAATCTTCAATTGCGGTACGAATGGCTTCTTCACGATTTACAATAATCTCTGAAACAGCCGCGCTGCCTTTTAAATAATTTTGCAGTTCGCTACATATCATTTGTGGATCATCGGCGCCTGAATCATTCTCTGTCAGATAAACAAAATCTGCAAATGCGCGCGCATAATCCATCGCTTGTTTTCTTACTTTACTTCTTTGACTAATAAAAAACTCAGTCATAAACTCAGGATCCCAACCTTTAAATCCTGTTCCAGGAGCTCCTGTCACTACCCTGATTTTATTTATTTGGCCTTTATTCCGATAGTCCGCCAGAACTTCTAAAGTTGGGGCTAAAAACATCCCGACCATTACCTTCCGGTCTTTCATACAGAACAGTTCTTCCCTTCCTTCCACCTTCAGGTTTGCGATAGCTTTTGAAAAAATATTAGCCTCGAAAATTCCTAAGGCTTTTAAAGTTGTGATAGCGCAGGTAAGATTTAAAGTATTGTGCGGTAATAGCAATTTTGTATCAAAAGCTAATTCTTTCCCAGCAATTTCTACTTCAAAATGTAAGCCATTCATATCGTGTAGAACATGATAAAGAAGCACATCAAGAGCTTCATAATTGGCATTTCTTCTTTCGGCTATATACTTAGAACCAAATGTGTAACTAGCATTACTATTTAAGTTTAAAAGCTCATTAAATTCTTCACGAGTAAGGTCTCCAGTCAATCCAAAAACATTAACAGCAGTTGTCAAATCATTAGTTTTGAAGAATGTTTTTATTGTGTTTATATATTCTTCACTTGATTCCTGATCACTGTGATGATTTTTATAAATGTTTGTAAGAACTTTAGCCGCAAATGGAATGTTTTTAGCAAGCCCTCTTGATATAGAAGTTTCATTGACTTCAAGGACTAGAAAATTCGGCTGATATGCTTCTGCCTCAACAAGAATCCTTAATAAAGATCCTTCGCTAAAAAGCGGTGTTTCACTACCTTCGCCAGGCGCTGATGTTCCCGCTGGAGAAAAAATTTCTGCGCTTGAATAAAGCATGGACTTATAACCTTTAGCGATTAAATATTCATGAATAATTTTTGCAGTTGTCGTCTTGCCTCTGCTTCCAACAATGCCAATAATCTTAACATCATCCATAAGGTTAGCACCTTCATTATTATAAAGAGTCGTGTCTCCATTTGAAGAGCCTTTCTCCTCATAGGAAAGTGGCATTATCATTTTTGGATTGACTCTTTCTGAACTGCTATTTCCATTTTTACCTAAACCAATAGGTTTCATATTTTCAGGAAGTTGGCTCATAAGAGTCTCTTTTAATTTTGATAATTTCATGTTTTTTTCCTTTCAACTAATCTATTGGCGTTGCTGCTGGCACTCTATAAAAGATTTCCATTGAACTACTGCCAATTCTGTTTGTAAATTGGGCATCTGCAAAAAAATCAATTAAGACTATAAATCTCTCTGTTACATTATTAAGAGTTTCATTTTCATTTAAAGTCTGTGATTCTCGAAATGTTATCGGAAGATTGTTAGGATTATTATTATCTATCGTTGTGCCAATAGCAACTAATACCCGATAATCAGTAGTTACATTTTGTGCAAACATCCGTGAGCCATTAAAGGGAATCATAAATGTTCTTTGGTTTGTTATACCTCTGATACGAGTCCACTGGATTGGACCTAGACCGCTTAAAGGATTAATAAAAACTGAATTAGCAGTATAATTAATTCTTATTGTGCTTTCACCAACTAAATTTCTACGATTTAAATCCGCATAAAATTGAACAGGAATAATAAAGTTCACAACTCCATTAATCCATTCATCACGCAAATGTGGTGTTTCAGTAACCGAGATATCAAGATGAGTGCCATGATCATCTATGATGACTCCGATTCTGTCAAAAGATGAATGAGGCTCAACGTGTGCAATCAAAGAAAAGCCATTTTTTTGAACGATAAAAGAATGGGCATGACGCGGCATATTGTTATTTCTAACCCAATTTAACGGACTCGGATTTCTTAAAAAATCAAGAAAAATAGGGGCCGCATTATATGCTATATTAATCACACTTTTTCCTATCTGACGAACGCGATTAGGCTGAGCAAAAAAATCAATTGGAATATTAAAGTGTTGTAGTCCTTCTAAAGTCCAATTTCCATTCAATCTTTCTAGTTCAGTAATTGTTATTCGCATATCATTTGCATGTCTTTCTATGGCAACAGAGATTTTATCTTGAATCTGCGAACCATTATATTCCGCAAATAAAGGCCTCCCGTTTGTTGGAATCGTAAAGGTTCTTGCATTAATAAGCGAAGATCTAGTCCAAGTAATAACCGATGGTAACTCTATTAAGTCCAACAATTCATTCCCTGGATCATAATTAACTTGCAGAACGCTTGTGCCGATTCGAGTTCCATGTAAGAAATCTCTAAAAAAATTAATTGTAATTTGAAAAGTTATGATTCTATCAAGTGTCCAATCTCTGCGTAAGTCGGCCAGCTCAGTAATTGTTATATTAATCGTACTTCCTTCCTGTGAAATACTTGCATTTAATCTATTTAAATCTACTGTACGAATAAGAGCATCCGCAAAAACAGGAAGCTTTGTAAATTCACTTGTATCTATAGTTATGGTTTGTTGATTAAATGAACTAGAAGTTCTGGTCCAATTTAAAATGTTTTTGCCCTCTAAAAAATTAAATGATCTCGGCGAAGCATTATATTCAACTCTAACTTCACTTGCAGTAAATACTTGGTGGAAGTTTTGATCCCAAGAAAATTCAATTGGCAATCTAAAATTATGAGTTCCTTGATCAATTCTATATAAATCCTTTGTTTCAATAATCGTTATAATAATGTTATTTTCATTATTATCTACTCTGCTATCTAAAGGTTGTTCTCCTGGAATTCTTGCGAAAATTCGAGAGCCAGTCAATGGAATAGTAAATGTTACAGAACTAAGTTCAGCATCACTTCTAGTCAAGCTTAGGCTTATTCCATTACTAATTACATTTGTAAAACTTTCGCCATATTTTTTATCCAGATATTCACCGATAATAAATATCTCTTTAACCATCTCATTTAAATCTGCTGATGTTAATTTATCTTTTTCTTGAAAAATATTTCCATTATTAATTTTTTCTGTCAAACGACTTGTGCTGTTCCAGCGCATTAATTACTCCTCTCCAACTTTTCAATTAATTCTGAAAGTTTAAATAATTCTGTGAAAATTACATTTAGGGTTTCGGCGCTTACTATATCTGCTTCCCTAAACATATTACCGCCGTTAATCCTATTGGCCAACTCGGTTCTAGTTGTTTCCCATTTCATTTAAATCACCTCCTTTCATTGAGTTGAAAATTACTAATAAAAAAAGGCATAAAAACTTAGGATTTTGTATCCATTTTTTCTCACGCCTTTGTTTAAGTAGTGAATCTTCGCATATACAACTCTTATATTTAATATTTTATCTTATATTTCGACAAAATGCAAGCGTTTACGACATGAAAATTATTTTCATAAAATTTGATGTTCTTGCGTGTGATTTTCAAGCTTTTCATAATACTTTTATAAAAAGTATTAATATTTACAAAACAAAAAAAATGAACTCAATTTGAGTTCGATTTATTTTTTCTGTTGTAAAAAAAATTATGTAAATATGTCTTTACATCTTTACGAATCTATGTATATTTTCAACTGTTGTTACTTCTTCTTTTCAGTTAACTTTCTGACTTTTTAGAAAGTTGTAATTAAGGACATGTTATGCATAAATTCAAACACGTAAAATTGCTCTTTAGTCTAACACAACAATTTAAATTAAATTGCACTTTCTTCCAAGCTTAAAGCATAGAAAAAGCAAAACTTCTCACTTAATGAAAAGTTTTGCTTAATTTCGATCTTAATTTTTTTGGTAAAGCCATAATTGCTTTAATTTTTATTTATTTCTTTATAGCTAAACATTGCTTTAATCAATAAAACCATGAAAATAACTAAAATTGCTACAAGTCCTGAAAATAATACATCCCACCAAAGCCAATCATTTCTGAAATAATCAATCACAGTATTATATTCTCCAAAAAAGCTTATCAATGCCCAAAAAATAATTGTTAAAGTTAAAAAGGCAATCGTATATTTAATCATTTTACTCAATTTTTTCACCCCGAAATCCTTGCACTTATACTACTATCTAATGGTCCAAAAATCATTAGTGGCGTAGGCATTTCATTCCAGAAAAAACTAAATGTTAAGTATGTTCCATCCCATTCAACATAAATATTTGTCATGTTTGCAGTATCTTGAATGACAACATTACCTTCATAATCAATTGTTCCGGAAACGCCTTCCATGTAAAAGCGGAAATAAGGTTCAACACCAACGCGAATAATCTGTAACATAGCGCCACTACCATTTAAATCCCACCACATACCTTCAATTATAACTACTTCCGTCCATTGGGCAATTAATGAAACATCGCTTGTAATCAACCAGACACCTTCTGGTGGGAATAATACACCTTCATTAAACCAACCGATAAACCTATGTCCTGCTCTAAATGGAATTGGTAGGCTGTAATCTGCTCCAAGTACAACTCTTTGCGTGCTTGAGCCTAACGAATCGCCACCATTGACATCAAAATAAATAAGGAATGTTTGCTCAGCAAACCACTGGGCAACTAATGTAACATCATAAGGAATCTCCCAAACGCCTGTCAAAGGAATTAAATCTGAACCATGCAGCCAACCAGTAAATAAATAACCTGAATTCACTGGCTCTGGCAAGCTATAACTTTCTCCAAATTGCACACCCATACTAACAAAGTCAAATGGCTCACCGCCATTAAGGTCAAAGGTAACAATATAAAGATTTGCTTGCCAGCTGGCAACTAAAGTAATATTTCCTACTATTTCCCAAATTCCAGTTAAAGGAATAGAAATGCCATTATGTAGCCAACCATCAAAGGTGTGTCCTCTTCTAGCAGGCGTAGGTAAGTTATAAGAACTATCAAAAGTAATATTTTGTGAGGCAATATTAGCGCCCCCTGCTGAGTTAAAGGTTACTGTATAAGTATTCGCTGTCCATTGTGCAAACAATTGAATATCTTCAGCAATATCCCAAATTCCTGTTGTTTGTATATGAACTAAGCCAAGATACCAACCAACAAATGTATGTCCTAGTCTTGTTGGTGTCGGCAATGTATAACTCATCCCAAAAGTTAAGCTAGCAGGAGGTAAAGGATCGCCATGATTAGGGTCAAAAGTAACAATATAATTATTAGGCGTCCATTGGGCCGTTGCCGTAATTGCATTCGGAATAAACCAAGAACCAGTTTGTGGCAAGATTATATCTTGAAATTCCGCAAGATGTTCTGGTATTTCGGTAACTTGCCATCCAGCAAATGTATGTCCTACTCTTGTTGGCGTTGGTAAGCTAAAAGCACTGCCATATGTTACATTTATATAAGAGAAAAGCTCATCTGCACCGTTGCTATCAAGCCAAACTTCATATGAATTGGCCGTCCAGCCTGCTGATAACGTTAAATTAGTATAGTTTTGATTCCAGACTCCAGTTAAAGGAACCCAAGCCGACATGTCGCCAACACTTCCCCAACGATACCATCTAGTAAAGGTAAATCCTGCTCTTACCGGTATTGGTAATGTATAAGTCGTAGCATTAACTATTGTCATTGGTTCGATAACATTACCACCATTTGTATCAAAAGTAACAAATGTTTCTATTGGTTCCCATCGAGCAATAAGTGTAACATTACCAGAAATATTCCATGAAGTACCTGTTGAAGCAATATCTGCGCCATCAAATTGCCAAGCGCCAAAAGTATGACCAGGTCTTGAAGAAAACGGCGTATTTAAAACATAACTCTCACCAAATATTAATGTCATAGTATCATGACCAGACCACATTGTTCCGCCATTGGCATCAAAAGTAATTATATATGTATTAGCTGACCACTGAGCAATAAGAGTGAAATTACCACTTATGCTCCAAGAAGTTGGATTCGGCAATAAAGTTCCATGTTGATCTTCCCAACCAACAAATGTATGTCCGGTTCTTGTTGGTATTGGTAATTCAACACTAACATCTGGTAAAGTTGTATATGGATCAATAAATCCATCGCCGCCATTAAGATCAAAATTTATCACTACAGAATTATTAGTCAGATGACCAAATAATTGTGCGTCATAAGCAATATCCCAAAAACTTCCTATTGCCGGCACATAAGTTGTATCATGAAACCAACCACTAAAAGTCCAGTGAGCTCCTTGTGATGGTATTGGTAAAACAAATGGCTGACCAAATGTTAAAGTAACTATCTCATATAAATAATAGCTTCCTGATGTTCCGTGTCTGTTCCATAATTCAATGGTATAGATACCTGCTGTCCACGCCGCAACTAGTGTAATATCGGCTGCGATATCCCATACTCCTGTTTGTTCTACTAAATCTGTTCCATTAAACCAACCAGCAAATGTATGTCCAATTTTTGTTGGCGTTGGCAAAGTAAAACTTTGTCCAAAAATTACCGACATGCTAATTGGCTCTAACATCGTACCATTATTAAGATCAAAAGTTATTATATAAGTATTAGCTGACCAATCTGCTCTTAATGTTAGATCAGAAGCATTTGACCAGATTCCTGATTGAGCGATTAAAGTTAAATCATCAAACCAGCCTAAAAACTGATGTCCGGTTCTTGTTGGTGTCGGTAAAACAAATGGCTGATTAAATGTTACAGTCATATCTGGCAGATAAACACCACCATTAACATCGAAAGTAATCGTATAAGTATTGGCAGTCCATCTTGCGCTTAAAGTAATATTATAATCCCAGTTAAAATGAATAGTTTGCAAAATTGGATTTGATCCATATAACCAACCATCAAAGGTGTACCCTGTTTTAGTAGCTGTCGGTAATAAAACTTCTGTGCCAAATGTTACTGTCATATCAGTTATCGCATTTCCGCCATTAACCTCAAAAGTTATTGTATAGGTATTAGCAGTCCATTCTGCTACTAAAGTAACATTATCCGCAATAGTCCAGTTGCCTGTTAAAGCTACATTTGTAGTTCCATGATACCAGCCAGCAAACGTATGTCCAATTCTTGTTGGTGTTGGTAATGAAAATGAGGTTCCAAAAGTTACATCTTGTGTATTTGGATCTAAAGCATCGCCACCATTGACAAAAAAAGTAATCGTGTAAGTATTTGCGGTCCATGTTGCTTCTAATGTAACATCATGGGTAAGATTCCATGTTCCTGATATAAATGGAATTCCGCTATTTAACCAGCCAGCAAACTCATGTCCTGTTCTTGTTGGTATTGGTAAAACAAATGGCTGATCAAATGTTACAGTCATATCTGGCAGATAATCGCCACCATTAACATCAAAAGTAATTATATAATCATTTGCAACCCAATCCGCTATTAAGGTAATATCATTAGGAATATTCCATGTACCAGCTGTGAATGGATTTCCATTATGTAGCCAGCCGGCAAACTCATGTCCTGTTCTTGTTGGTGTTGGTAAACTAAAGTTATCGTCATATACTACATCTTGCGTATTAGGAACTAAAGTATCGCCGCCATTAACATCAAAAGTTATTGTATAAGTATTGGCAGTCCATTCTGCTACTAAGATTGTATTAGAAGCTAAATTCCAAATTCCGGTTTGTTCTACTAAATCTGGTCCATTGAACCAACCAGCAAATGTATGTCCTGTTCTTGTTGGAGTTGGTAAGCTATAACTTACACCAAAACCAACTGTCTGCGTATCAGAAACTAAGGCATTTCCACCATTAACGTCAAACGTTATGATAAAAGTATCATATGACCATTGTGCTACTAAAGTAATATTACCGGAAATAAACCATGAATTTCCTGAAAGTGGAACAAAAACCTCATTATAATGCCAGCCGATAAATTCATATCCTGTTCTAGTTGGTTCAGGTAAAAGAAAGGCTTGGCCAAAAGTTAAGTTTTGAGTATTAGGAATTAAAGTTTCACCTTGATTAACATCAAAAGTTATTGTATAAGTGTTAGCTGTCCATTCTGCTCTTAAAGTGATATCTGTCGTTAAATCCCAGACTATTGGTTTTACAAAGGCTACTCCATTTAGACTCCAATAAGCAAATGTATGACCATTCATTTCCGGATCATCTGGCAAAGTGAATGCTTGGCCAAAAGTTACTGTCATTGGCGGAATTTGTACTACCCCGGTATTTTCAAATGTAATACTATAATTATTTACAAGCCATTGCGCAATTAAATAAACATCAACCGCTGGATTATCCCAAATGCCTGTCTGATTCACTAAGTTTAATCCGTTGAACCAGCCAAGAAAAGTATATCCTGTTCTTAATGGTGTTGGCAAAGTAAATGTCTGATTAAATTCTATCATCATAGTATTGTTAGCTAACTCATCGCCACCATTAACATCGAAAGTAACTGTTGAAACATTTGCTTCCCATAAGGCTAATAATAAAACATCATAAGCGATATCCCAAACGCCAGTTAAAGCAATTACCGTGCCGTTATGCTCCCAACCTAAGAAAGTATATCCTTCTCTTGTTGGTGTCGGCAAACTATAATCTTCACCCATTGTAACTGGCATATCTGATAAGCTATTACCTCCAGCTACATCAAATGAGACAACATAAGCTAGTCCAAGCCACTGTGCTGTTAAAGTAATGTCTGCTTCAATTACCCAGATACCATTTTGTGGTATTAACGTATTCTCATAGAACCAACCGATAAAAGCAAAACCTAGTCTTGAAGGTGTCGGTAACATATATTCTAATCCTAATCCTACTGTTTGTGATGGGATTAAAGGATTAGCTAATGGCGCATCAAAAGTTATAATAAACGAATATTCAGTGTCAGCTAGCCATTGTGCAACTAAAGTAACATCATTAGCGATATTCCAGTTTCCTGATAAGGGAATAAATACTCCATTATAATGCCAGCCTAAGAAAGTATAACCAGTACGAGTTGGCTCAGGCAATGTATATGCTAAACTGAAAGTTACTGTCATATCAGCTAAAGCATTTCCGCCATTAGTATCAAATTCAACCGTAAAATCTAAAGGTGGTGCCCATTGAGCAATCAATATCACGTCACTAGCGATATTCCAGATTCCATTTTGGGCAACTAATATTAAGTCCGTTAGATTAACCCAACCTAAAAAGCCAAAGCCAATTAATTCTGATAATGGCAAGTTATAAACTTCTCCAAAAGTTACTGTTAAAGGCGCTACTGGGCTTCCGCCATTGACGTCAAAAGTAATTGTAAAGCTTTCGGCTTCCCATAGCGCTACTAGGTTTGCGTTAAACCAAACAAAATCATAGATATTACTTTCATCAACAAGCGTTTTATTACCCAAATTAATAAAGTGCCAGCCTAAGAATGTATGTCCTTCTCTTGTCGGAATTGGAAATACTAATGCTTGTTCAGGTTCTGTTATCGTTATAGTATTTGAAGGTAAGATATTTCCACCATTAACATCAAAGTAAAGTGTAATTGGTACAAATAGCCAATTAGCAATTAATTCTACATCATCTTCAAGCGTCCAGATGCCATTTTGAGCTATCAACGAACCAGCAAAGTACCAACCTGTAAACGCAAAACCTAATCTCGTCGGTGTCGGTAATGTATAAGCTAAACCTAAACCAACAACTTGATTAGCTAAAGGTTCCCCGCCATTAACATCAAAAGTAATCGTAAATGAATCAATGTCCTGATCATTAGCCCAATGTGCAACTAAAGTCACATCACTAGCGATTTGCCAGTTTCCTGATAATGGTACAATGTTTCCAAAATGATGCCAGCCTAAGAATGTATGTCCAGCCTTTGTCGGTGTCGGCAAGATATAAGCTTCTCTAAAAGTAACAACTTGCGTATTATTTACTAAAGCTTCGCCGCCGTTAAGATCAAAGGTAACTGTAAAATCATCATGAGGTATCCACTGAGCAATTAAAGTCACATTATGTGGGATTGTCCAGATGCCTGTCTGTGGCATTAATTCCAGAGTATCTTTGTTAACCCAACCCAAGAAACCGCCAGTACCAATCAATTCTGAAGATGGCAAGCTAAATGGTTGTCTATAGTTTACTTCCATCGGTGCCACAGCGTTTCCGCCATTTGCATCAAAGGTAATGGTAAACACTCCCTCTTCCCATTGAGCAAAAAGAATAACTCTTGCCTCAGCAATCGCACTTAAGTTAACAACCTCTTCTAAATCGGCAAAAGCCGTTCCTGAACCATCAGCTGCTGTATTCCAGCCTCTAAAACCAAATCCAGTCAAGACAAATTGATTTGCTGACAAGTTACTCATTATATCAAAGGTATGAATTTGGCTTGTCATAGTTCCTGTCGCATTTGGATGATTTTTTTCATAAACAACTGTATAGGTATTCGCTGTCCATTGCGCATAGAGATTGATGTTTGCGTTATTAATAGAACTTAAATTAAGAACCTCTTCTAAATCAGCAAAAGCTAATCCTGAACCATCAGCTGCTGTATTCCAACTAGTGAAAGTCCAGCCAAGAAGTGCAAAGTCATTCGCTCTTAAATTCTCTGCCATACCAAAAGTAAAATTTGAACTTGCCATCGTACCTATAATTTGGTTACTAGCATTATCTGGCCTGTTAGCGTTATAAATAACTGTATAAGTATTTGCCTGCCATTTAGCATATAAATTTATATCTGCAGAAAAGTCGTTTGCGCCAAGGGTAACTAATGGATTTCCTTCGCCATTAACATTTAAAAACCAACCCAGGAACTGATGTCCTTCTCTTGATGGAGCAACTAAAACAGTTGTTACACCTACAGTATGTGTGGTTGGTGTATTATTACCTAAGGCACCGCTAAATGCTGTTCCGCCTACATCTAAATAATTAATACTGAATACATCCGGAATTTCTATCGTGCTTTGCCATTTAGCATGAAGTGTTATGTCTGCTCTGACATTAGCCGCAATTACAGTTTCCTTTGCGCCTAATCCATTTATGTCGAAAAACCAGCCTAAAAACTGATAATCATTTTTTATTGGATTAACTAATACGGTTTTCTCACCATAGGTATGGCTAATCGGATAGTTTCCTTCAAATTGACCGCTAAATGCCGTTCCGCCTACATCTAAGTAGGTAATATTAAACGTTTCTAGCGTTCTATCATTATCCACCGCATAACGTCCTACTAACATTGTAGCAATACACATTATTGTCAGTGCTATCACTGTTGTCAAAATTAGAATCTTTCTCTTTTTAGCTATCATATGATATTCTCCTTTTAAGGCAATAAAACCTTCTTTAAATATTTTTTTCTCTGATTTTATACTGTTTTCCTTTTATTATCTGCGACAATTAATGTGGCTAAAATAATCAGAAAAATAAAAAAATGTCAGCAAAAAGTCTCACTACCACCATTCGCTGAGATTTTCTAATTCTGAACATCTTGTCAACATTAAAATTTCGTCTGTAAGAAAAATTATCGCTAATGAATACTTAAATCTAGATTTCATTGATTAATCCTCTCTTACATATATGTATATTTTCTTTTATTTTACCATTTTTTGACATCAATCGATATTTTTTTTCGTTAAATCACAAATTTTTCACAACAATATCCTTTAAATTACTATAAGTAAGTGAAGAATTTATTATCAGAAAGCAACTAGTCTATTTTCGCTTTCGGGAGATCATTTTCTGACACCCTTTCCTTTATTTTAATTTAACAGTTCTCACTTTCAGCGTTTTTTCGACAACTTTCGCTTTATTGGTTGACTAAACATTTTCTTTAAGATATAATATATTTTATATTAAATTAAAAATAGGAGCGCAATTATGTTTTGTTGTAAATGTGGAGCCCAGCTTCAAGCTGATTCAAGATTTTGTACAAGTTGTGGTAATCAAACAGGCGTGGTAAATACACCAAGCAATTATTATTATCCAAAAAAAACATTAGGAAGTGGAGAAGCAACCGCTTCTATAATTTTAGGTGCAGTTGCCTTTTTTTTACCCATTCCAGTTTTAGATATAATGGTCGGAATTGCTGGACTAATATTAGGTATTGTCGCAAGAAAAAAAGGTAGTGAAGGAATTGCTGTTGTTGGAATCGTGATTTCTATTATCGGGACAATAAACGCATTAATCTTTACTTATTATGTGTTGAGCGGACAACTGTTCATTTAATAATTAAAAGTTTATATTAAAAAAACTAATTTTGATATGATGTTTCCAAAGCAGACAATAAATATAAATTAATTTATTGAAAACTAAGGAGGTATCATATTTTTTTATGGGAAGAAAACGAAAACTTAACAAATAAATTAAAATTAAGTATCTAACTGACAAAAGGTAAAGTCAGCTAAAAGGCCTGTCCCCGATAGATTATCGGAATCAGGCCTTAAGAGTATAATATTTTCTTGCTTTACTACTGTCTACAAGTTCAGATTATTATAAAATGAAATTACCATTTTTGAAGATTTGCACTTTTTCACCATCGGAAGTAGTGCCCATTATTTCCATACAAGCCGAACCAAACATAAAATCAACATGAGTCTTTGAAGCATTATAACCTTTTTTAATTAACTCATCTTGGCTCATCATTGTACCATTTTTGATATTCATCGGATAAGCTGCACCTAAAGCTAAGTGACAGCTAGCATTTTCATCAAATAGTGTATTATAAAATAAGACATTACTTTGAGAAATCGGTGAATTATGACTAATTAAAGCTACTTCACCAATATATTTAGCGCCTTCATCAAATTCTAAAAGGTTCTTTAAAGTTTCAAGTCCTTCTTTGGCACCAAAATTAACTACTTTGCCATCTTTAAACTCTAAAAAGAAATCAACAATCAAATTACCATTATAACTTAAAGGTTTAGTACTTACTACTTTACCCTGCGTCATAAATTTAGAAGGCATTGTAAAGGCTTCTTCCGTTGGAATGTTTGGTGCAAAATCATGACCTTTAATCGATTTTTCACCGCCACCAGCCCAAATATGTCCTTCTACTAAGCCAACTTCCAACTCTGTGCCAAGCGAGTTTTTAAAGTTAAGTTTCCTAAAATTATAGTCATTTAAAGTCTTATTATTTTTAGCTAAAGCCGCGATATGTTCTTTCCAAGCTTTGATTGGATCATTTGTTTCTTTTACTCTCGAACCATCAAGAATCGCTTTTAAAAGCTTTTCCTCTGATTTCTTATCATTGGGAAATACTTTATTAGCCCACTCCTTAGAAGGATAAGCAACAATCGTCCATTGTGCTGAATTTTTCATCATAAAAGTGCGGTAAAAATCAACTTTTGCGCTCATTGCCTGATTGGCTTTTTGAAGTTTCATCGGATCAATATCTTTTAATAAATCTGGCGAACCTGAAACTATCGAGATTACACAGCTATCAACTTCTGTAATATATTTGACTCTTTCCACAAGAAAATCTGGCACTTCAGAAAGAGTTTCCAGACTTCTGTATTGATAGCCCATCTTTGTTACTGCATCATCAGCCCAGTTAACTATAACACTTTTTGCGCCAGCATTATAAGCTTTTTTAACTATTAGACGGGTTAGTTCTGCACAGTCAACTGTTGAATTAATAAAAACAATTTGATCTTTTTGAACATTTGCGCCAATTTTAACCGCTAGTTCAGCGTATTTTTCCAATAAATTACTCATTTATCATCTAACTCCTTTTTGTTCTTGCATAAAATTCCTTTTGTAAATCAGGCATCACTTTGTTTTCTTTAGCTATCTTGATTGCTTTGGCAATTCTTATAGTTTGCATATCAATAATATCTTGCCCATATTCTTTAAAAGCCAAATTTGGATCACCAGCAATATGATTAGGAAAATTAGCATACCAATTAATTGCGGTAAATAATCCTGATTTAGTTGTTTCTAAATTTCTTCTTAAAGCTTCTCCTTCATCAGGCACAACATACTCCATTTTAACAAGGGAAGAATCGATTGCCATAATTACAGATGTTTCTTTAACGCCAGCATGACCTAAATCTAAAATCAAGTCATATTTTTTATCTAAATGGTCTAATTGTTCTTTGGAAAGTGGCCAAACATGATATGCATAAACGATATAATCTCTTGGTTTATCAAGTTGAGTCTGGCAAAAATAGTTAAGAAGATGACCATTACCACCATGTGAATTTAAAAGAATAATCTTTTCAAAGCCATTGCGATAAACTTCATCACAAATTTCTTGTAAAATCTCTATTTGATGCTTTGCAGGAAAAGCTATCGTGCCAGGATAATGTCCAACTTCAGATACTTGAGTATAATAATGATTAGGATAAACAACTGCATATTCTTCCTTAGCTGCCAAAACTGCTAAAGTATGAGCAATAATCATATCGGTCCCTAAAGGCAGATGATTGCCGTGCTTTTCATAACAGCCACACGGAATTATACAAGTTTTTTTGGCATAATCTTTAGCTTTAACGAAGTCCAATGCATTTAATTTTGACCATTCTACATGAAAATTATTCTGCAATTTCACTTTCTTCGATTTCCTCGCTTTCATCACGAGTAACTACTGTGATTGTGGAGACGGACTGATCGTCTTTTAAGCGAATAAGTCTGACACCTTGTGTTGCTCGACCTGTCTTAGCTATTTGCTCAACATGCATTCTGATAACTACACCCTTATTAGTCGAGATAATTAAATCTTCTTGGTCATTAACTGAACGAAGAGCAACTAAAGATCCGTTTTTCTCGGTAACATTTAAGGCTTTGATACCTCTACCACCGCGATATTGAAGGCGATATTCCTCCGCAAGGCTTCTTTTGCCAAAACCTTTCTCGGTAACAACCAAAATTTCTTCCTCATCAGAATCAATCATTGTCATTCCCACAAGATAATCGTTTTCGCCGATATCCATACCACGAACTCCACTAGCATTTCTTCCCATATCACGAACATCGTTTTCATCGAACCGAATCGCCTTACCGTTAGAAGCACCCAAAAGGATATTTTTCTTACCATTAGTAACTTTAACACTTAAAAGCTCATCATTATCTCTTAAACCGATAGCGATAATTCCATTCGTGCGGATATTTTTAAAGTTATCTACAGCACAGCGCTTAACTACACCATTTTTTGTTGTGAAGAATAAATATGTTTCTTCACTTGCAAAATCTTTGATATTAGTAAAAGCAGCTAAACCTTCGCCTTCTTCAAATTGAATAATATTGACAATTGGAATTCCTTTAGCCGTTCTTGAAGCTTCTGGAATATTATAACCTTTGATTTTATAAACCCGACCTTTGGTTGTGAAAAATAAAAGATAGTCATGAGTGCTTGTCATTAAACTATGAAGAACATAATCATTTTCATTAGTCTTGATTCCAGACATTCCGGTGCCACCACGATTTTGTGCTTTATAATTCTCAACTTTCATTCGTTTGGCATAACCATTATTAGTAATTGTAATAATCACATCTTCTGTCGGAATTAGATCTTCGTTATCAATATTTATATCTTCATGAAGATTAATAGCCGTTCTTCTATCGTCACCAAAACGATCCTTGACTTCCAAAAGTTCTTTTTGAATAATAGTAGCTTTTTTCTGATCATCAGCTAAAATACTTCTAAGCTCTTCAATATTAAGTCTTATCTCTCGGTCCTCTTCGATGATTTTATCAATCTCTAAAGCTGTAAGTCTTCCTAAACGCATATCAAGAATCGCTTTTGCCTGGATTTCAGTTAAACCAAATCTAGACATTAAACCTTCCATCGCGATATCATTATTAGCTGACTTTTTAATTAATTCTACAACTTCATCGATATTTTCTAATCCAATAATCAAACCTTGTAAAATATGACTACGCGCTTCTGCTTTCTCTAAATCATAGATTGTCCGGCGTGTAAGCACTTCATATTGATGATCGATATAATGAACTAAGATTTGTTTTAGATTAAGAGTTTTCGGTTCACTGTTAACTAAAGCAATCATATTAATCCCAAAAGATTGTTGGAGCTGAGTGTATTTATAAAGATTATTAAGCATAACATGTGGATTTACATCTCTTCTTAAATCAATAACTATCCGCATACCTTTACGGTTTGATTCATCCTGAAGACCAGTAATACCATCAACTATTTTTTCTTTAACAACTTCAGCGATTCTTTCCAGTAATTTACTTTTATTAACCTGATAAGGAATTTCTGTAACAATAATCGCATTACGGTTATTTTTTTCCACGATTTCTGCGGTAGCTCGCATTATAACAATACCATTACCAGTATGATAAGCATTACGTAAACCTGTAAGACCTAATAATTGTCCGGCTGTTGGAAAATCCGGACCTTTAATATGCTCCATCAATTCATCAATTGTTATCTCTGCATTATTCATTACCGCAATAATTCCGTTAATTACTTCTGTTAAGTTATGCGGTGGAATATTAGTTGCCATACCAACCGCTATTCCTGTAGTTCCGTTGACCAAAAGGTTAGGAAACTTAGCCGGAAGAACTGTTGGTTCTGTTTCTGTAGCGTCGTAGTTGTCTACAAAATCAACAGTATTTTTGCCTAAGTCACGAATAATTTCCATACAGATTTTGCTCATTCTAGCTTCTGTATAACGCATCGCTGCGGCAGGGTCTCCATCAATGGAACCAAAGTTTCCATGTCCATCAATTAATGGATAACGGTAACTAAAAGTTTGAGCCATTCTAACTAAAGCATCATATATTGAAGATTCACCATGAGGGTGGTATTTACCCATAACTTCCCCAGCAATTCTCGCTGATTTTTTGTGAGCTTTATCAGACTGCATACCCAAATCATTCATTGCATAGATAATTCTACGATGAACTGGTTTTAAACCATCTCTAACATCTGGTAAGGCTCTAGCAACGATAACACTCATTGCATAATTAAGAAAAGATGAACGCATTTCCTGAGAAATATTTATTTCCTTAACAATACCGCCTGCTGGTTCTGTGATAATATTTTCTTCTTCAGAGGAAACTTCTTCTTTTAAGTCCTCATCAATCTCTTTTTCGTTCATATACTCTCCTAAACGTCGATGTTGCTGGCTTTAAGGGCATTCTCTTGAATGAAATGCTTCCTTGGCTCAACTTCATCACCCATTAACATATTAAATACTTTATCAGCTTCAATAGCATCTTCTAATGTAACTTGCATAATTGTACGAATGCTTGGATCCATTGTTGTTTCCCATAACTGTTCCGCATTCATTTCCCCTAGCCCTTTGTAACGCTGAATCTGACTTCTGGCTCCCATTTCCGCTAATAGAACTTTTAACTGCTCATCATTATAGGCATATTCAATTTTCTTTCCAGCCTGAACTTTATATAAAGGCGGACAAGCAATATAAATATAACCACTTTCAATTAAAGGTCTGAAAAAACGGAAAAATAACGTAAGCAATAATGTTCTGATATGTGCACCATCAACGTCCGCATCGGTCATGATTAAAATTTTGTGATAACGTAAATTATTAATATCAAATTCTTCGCCAATCCCTGTACCAAAAGCCTGAATCATCGATAATATCTCTTTATTGGAAAGCATTTTATCGAGACGAGCTTTTTCAACATTTAAAACTTTTCCGCGAAGTGGAAGGATAGCTTGGAATTCAGATTCACGGCCAGACTTAGCTGAACCACCGGCTGAATCTCCCTCAACGATATAAATTTCGGATAATTTTGGATCTTTGCAACGACAATCCGCTAACTTAGACGCAAATCCTAAAGCATCTAACGGGCTTTTTCTTCTTGTTGCTTCTCTGGCTTTTTTAGCAGCTAAACGAGCTCTTGAAGCTAACAAAACTTTTTCAATAATCATTTTTGCTTCATTAGGATTTTCTAAGAAGAAACGATCAAGTCCATCTCCCATTATCTGACTAACAATTCTTCTTACTTCTGTATTACCAAGTTTGGTTTTTGTTTGTCCTTCAAATTGGGGATTTGGATGTTTAACAGAAATTATCGCCGTTAAGCCTTCTCTAGTATCTTCACCTTGAAAAGAATCCTCTTTGTTTTTAAACAAATTGTTAGTTTTAGCATAACTATTCAAAACTCTTGTCATCGTCATTCTAAAACCTTCTTCATGAGTTCCCCCCTCATGAGTCGGGATATTATTCGTAAATGAATAAATATTTGGTAAATAAGTATCGTTATATTGCATCGCAATCTCAACAGTAATATTCTCAATTTCGCCTTCGAAGAAAATTACTTTCGGATGCAGATTATCTTTGTTTTCATTTAAGTATGCAACGTATTCAATAACACCGCCTTCATAAAGGTAGCTATTCTCAACAGCTTCTTCAGCTCTTCTGTCCGCAATCGAAATTTTGATATTACGATTTAAAAAGGCTAACTGTTGCAGTCTATTACGCAAAAGTTCATAGTCGTATTCTGTTGTTTCCGTAAAAATACTACCATCAGCTTTAAAAGTAACAACCGAACCTGTTCCATTTGAAGTTCCAACTTCTTTTAGATTCTCTTTCGGTTTACCATATTCGAAGCTCATTTCATATTGTTTGCCATTTCTGGAAATAGAAACTTGAAGCCATTCCGATAACGCATTAACAACTGAGGCACCAACACCATGAAGACCACCAGCAACTTTATAGTTAGTCCCGTCAAATTTACCACCTGCATGCAAAACGGTAAAGATAACTTCAACACCACTGATTTGTAATTTAGGGTGCAAATCAACAGGCATTCCGCGACCATTATCTGTGATACGTATAATGTTTTCTGGCAAAATCTCCAATAAAATCTCAGAGCAGTATCCGGCTAAGGCTTCATCGATCGCATTATCGATTATTTCCCACACTAGGTGGTGAAGTCCTCTTGGTCCGGTTGAGCCTATATACATTCCTGGGCGCTTACGGACGGCCTCTAAACCTTCAAGAACCTGAAGGTTAGCTGAATCATAATTTCTATTTTCCATTTTGTTTCTCCTCTTTGTTTAAATCTATAATATTAGCATTATTCAGGTATTCACTAGTAAATCCATCAAGATTAGTAGCTGTAATAAAAGCTTGCATTTCACTTGTCTCTTCTATAATCATTTTTTGCCTTTCTTTATCTAATTCAGAAAAGACATCATCAAGTAAGAAAACAGGTTTTTCTTTTTTAATAACTGTTAAAATTTCAATAATAGCCCGCTTAATCGTTAAAAGGCAGGTTTTTTGTTGACCGATAGACGCAAAACTTTTAGCTTCTTTATTGTTGATGTAAATAACCAAATCATCTCTATGCGGTCCATATCCTGTGTTATGTAAAATGATATCGCTGTTTTCCTTTATTCTTAAAACATCTTCCCAGGCTTCTGAATAGTTCTGCTTAACTTTAACCTGATAAAATTCTTCGACTGGCCTTTGTTCACTGATCTTCTTCAGCTCTTCGTTTAAAAGTTTACAAAACTTTGAACGATTCTGATTTATTTTCTGACCTTGTTCGGTTAGTGTTTCTGATAAGACTTTAAGATAGGAGCGGTCAAAGCGAATATCTGCGCCTTTTAATAATTCATTTCGTTGTCTGAGAATTTTTTTGTAGTTATTTAAAGCAACAATATGCAATTTATCGTATTTAGCAATTTCCACATCAATAAATCTTCTACGCTCTGCTGGTCCGGCATTAATTAAAAATAAATCTTCTGGCGAGAACATAACAATGTTTAACTCACCAACAAAGTCGCTCATTTTTTCTTTTGGCAAACGATTAATTGAAGCTGTTTTACCGCTATCGGATAAAGTAATTAGAAATGAACGATTAACTGTCTTGACATCAACACTCAAGAAAACTTCACCATAACTGATAAGTTCAGCATCATTATTTGTTTTATAGGACTTTGTAAGGCTAGCCAGATAAATAGCTTCTAAGATACTTGTTTTTCCAGAAGCGTTGCGACCAATTATGATATTGATGCCTTCACTTGTTTTAAACTCTTTTTGCTTATGCTTTCGAAAATTAACAAGTGAAATATTCTGAATAATGGTTTTATTCAATTTTATATGTTCCGACATTTTCAATTTCAATGTTATCGCCAGGATATAATTTCCGACCACGACGATTATCCGCTATTTTGTTGATAAAGATGTTGTGGCTTTCCAGAAAAATTTTTGCTTCCCCACCCGTTTGAATTACCGCCGCAAACTTAAGAAATTGACCTAACGTGATATATTCCGTTGTAATTTTTACGAGTTTCATAATTTTCCTCCTTAGCCCTACCATTATATTATATCATAATATAAGCTAAAAAGCACAACAAAAAACACAAAAGAGGCTTTTTTTCTTAGATTTTAAGCGATTTTCGCTCTAAATGATATATGTATCGTCTTGAAGCTAAAAAAACGCACGACGAGGCAAAAAAAATATTCAAAATTGATTTTGGATAATAATTATAACTTTATTTAGAAAGATGTTGGTTCTATTTTCTTTTTTGCGAAAAAAATTCGCCACTGCTGGCGAATATTTATTCTTTAAAAATGAAATAACGGAGCATGGCTCTCATAAATACTTTGAACATCAGCAAAAGTTATCATTCCGCTATCATAGGCTTCCGTTAATGTATGCTTCTCTTGACTATCAATATCAATAATCCAGATTCTAGTAGCCTGACTTACATACCAAAATTCGAATCCTGCGACTACTTCACGAACCCAGGGTCTCATATCAGTCAATACTATAACTAAAAGCGCATAAAACCCTTGAAAGTTTCCGTAAAATTCTGAATGCATTAAGAAATTCCGATCTGCAGCCAGCATTTTAGAAATAGTGTCTCTCGCTTCTGGTAATAGCCTGCTCCAATTTGACACCATGACTAATTCTCTATAGCTTAAAATTACTGAATCATAAGCTTCTGTCATCGTATAAACCTTCTGCGCTTCTAAATCAATCGCAACAACAAGAGTATCATTAAAATGGTAGATAACAAAATCGCGTTCCCAATCTTTTATCGCTTCCCATTCTCCTAAATCAATAAATGCCTGATTTTGGAAACGAATTGCCTGTAAATCATCTGATAACTCGATTCTATCTATAATATTAAAATCATTTAAAACTTTATTTGCATTATTATTAGCATTAAACCAATTGGAAAAAAGTTGTTTTACCGATTCATTTGGTGTTAAAGGTTCCGTTATTGTTTCATTTGTGGTAGTATCATTTGTGCAAGCAGCAACAAAAAAACAAACTAAAAGCTAATAATAGGACTAAAAATTTTTTCATTTTTATCCTCCATAAAATACATCATAATACTATTATATCACTTTATTCGAGTTTTTGCAACCGCTTTCTTAGCGTTTGACCTGTATGCTTATTTAAACTAAATTAAGAACATTGCCATATAAAGTGGTAAAGTTTCTTACCTAACTTTACAAGTATATCAGCAATGATGTTATCATAAATAGCGCCTTTATAAATGCCGAGATTTCCTTTAATAATATTTGCTTGAGAACCATCTTCTAACATAGCTATTTCTCAATTTTACGTTTCAGCATTTTAATACCTTCTTTTGAAACAGTATATCAAAATATAAATACATTGCCAAGCCCTTTGCAGATTTATACGTCGAATAATCACATACAAATGCAGATTTTTTAGCGATATCCTTTAAAGATATTCTATTTCCTAACTTTTTATACTGCTCTTACTTATATATCCTCCCGCAAACAAGGAATTATCTAAAATGTCCTAAATACATTAAAGATATCAATACAAATAGTAATAATCCAGCAATGAATATAAATCCACATCCTGCTCGCCTTCTGCGCCTCATTCTTCTTCCAAATACAATTCTGCGCGCTACTCTGCGACGAGGCGTTACTCTTCTTCTCATTTGTTTATCTCCTTCGAAAAATTTGTTAAATCGAGACATTTCTCGTTTTCAATGCTTTTATTATACATATGAGATGTCAAAAAAGTTTTAAATTTTTCTTGTTTTTTTTGAAAAATTTTTATTTTTATTATTCGGAATAAGATGAAAAAATCCACTAGCTAGACAACTATATAAATGTCAAGTAGTTTTTAGTAAATATTTTAAATTATAAAAAAAACACCTCATCAAAGGTGCTTTTATCCGCAATTACATCATAAAAAGTCGTGCTATGGTCTTTTTACTTCTTGATGTTAGCTATATTATATAAAATAATTATCGCAAAAATATCGAGAAATTATGGTAAATTATGTTATTTTATTGACTCGCATATAAGGAACTAAAACTTCTGGTATTGTAATTGTGCCGTCGGCGTTTTGATAGTTTTCCATAATTGCAATAACTGTTCTTCCTACCGCAAGCCCAGAGCCATTTAAAGTATGGACATATTCCGTCTTACTTTCTTTTGTTCTCTTAAAGCGAATATTGCCTCGTCGTGCCTGAAAATCACTAGCGTTAGAAATACTTGCGATTTCCCGATATTTATCTTGAGAAGGAATCCATGCTTCAATATCATAAGTTTTAGTCATCGCAAATCCTAGATCACCTGTACAAAGTTCTACAACTCGATAAGGAATACCTAATAAATTTAAAACCTTTTCTGAATTCTTTAGCATTAATTCTAATTCTTTCAATGAGTCTTCTGGTTTAGTAATTTTAATTAGTTCAACTTTATTAAACTGATGTTGTCTTAAAATACCTTTTGTATCTCTACCTGCAGATCCAGCTTCTTTTCTGAAGGCTGTTGTAAAACTAACAAAGCGTAATGGCAATTTCTCACCATCAATAATCTCATCACGATACATATTAATTGTCGGGACTTCAGCCGTTGGATTTAATAAATAACCATGTTCGCCAGTAACTTGAAAAGAATCATCAGCGAACTTAGGAAATTGTCCAGTCGCAAACATTGACAGTTCATTTACTAAGTAAGGCGGGATAATTTCTTGATAATCATGCTCAAAGGCATGTAAATCCATCATAAACTGAATCAGGCTTCTTTCTAACCTAGCCCCTAGCCCTTTATAAACAACAAAACGGGGACCGCTAATCTTAACTGCTCGTTCAAAGTCAAGAATATCGAGATTTTCACCTAATTCTGTGTGGTCTTTTATCGGAAAATTAAATTCTCTGGGTTTACCTACTGTATTTATAAGGCGATTTTCACTTTCATCTTTACCGATTTTCAAACTTTCGTGCGGTATATTAGGAGTAGAAGCTAAAGTTTCAAGAATTTGGGCATCAATTATCGCAATTTTATCGTCAAAATTTTTTATCTCATCACCAATATTCGCAATACTTTCCATTAAAGTCGTAGTATCTTTTTTCTCTCTCTTTAAAGTACCAATTTCTTTGGATTTTTCGTTACGAAGCGCCTTTAACTCTTCGGCTTTCTGAATAAAACCCCTTCGGTTTTGATCCAAAATACTAATTTCCCTTAAATATGAAAAATCACTACCTCTTTTGTTTAATTCCTTAATTACTTCCTCAATGTTTTCTCTGATTTTTTTAATGTCAATCATTTCAATCATCCTTTTCTTAAGAATAAAAAAAGCCCCTTTTATTTTAAAGGGCGAATTACTTCGCGGTGCCACCTTTTTTCCTGGACTTTGCCAGCTTAAAGCCTTTAACGCCGGCATACGGACATAGTTAGTGTCATTCTTAAGTAGATTCTGCATAATATTCCTTTTGGCTCACACCACCCGCCAAATCTCTTGTAAGAAGATTATTCATACTTATCTTAATCATTAATTTCTTATTTATTAATAATATAACATACATCTGTCAGAAAGACAAGTATTTTCTTTAACAAGATGTTTCATTATCGCCATATTAATATTTGGCGCAATAATTTCTGAACTAGAAATAGATATGAGTTACAAGATTCCGATCGACATATTTATACATAAAGATTTCTGTATCTGGCGAAAGAATCAAATCCTGAACAGAAACAAATAAACGGTGACTATATAATTGAAAATTTCGACTCAAACCTGGTTGATTCCAAGCTTTGCGAATTAAATCCGTACAATATGTGCGACTATTGCGACCAAAAAGGAAGAAATAGTTATATCTCATGCCTATACTTTCTTTATAAAAATTATTAGTAATCTCAAAATCATTTTCTGTTGCGTTTATAATTCTTAAACCAATAAAGGTTTTTAAGCGATAATTAGTAATAAAATCATTTTCTGAACGTCTGACATAATTAATATCCGTTCTTAAAAAGTTTCCGGTAATATCAATAATCTCTGGACCAAATGATACAGCCGCATGGCCACCAAAGAAAAAAGGAAATAACTGGTTTACTATGGGTATTTGCGGAAACGGTGTCTCAAGACTAACTAATAAATCACCATTCATTCCAGGAAAAAGCAATTCAGAATCCGCAAAAGCATCTGTAAATGTTTCACGTGGAACATGATAGTATCTGAATCGCTCATTACTTATCACTTCGTTAAATTCTCTACCCTCTCTAAATGCCGCAACTAAACGCTCAACTTCTCGATTTTTTTGGTGACTACGAATTGAAAAAAGAGCGATTGTAATAAGTAAAGCGAAAAGAATAACGCGAAAAATTATTTTTTTCAAGTTATTCTTTATATTTTATTGTGACATGACGTTTATCGCCTTCACCCTTAGATTCTGTTTCAATATTTTTCCAATCGGTTAAGCGACTATGAACAATTCTTCTTTCAAATGGATTCATTGGTTGTAGATGTGCCGTTACCTTTGTTTTTTGAACCTTTTGAGCAACTTCCACCGCAACCATTTCCAGTTTACGTTTTCTTTGTTCTTTATAATTACCAATATCAATGGAAACCATGATTCTACCTGATACAAATTCATTCAGGTAAGCCTTTAAAAGTGTTTGTAAAGCATCTAAATTTTTACCATCTTTTCCGATTAAAAGTGGATTTTCTTCGCTATTTATTGTATAAAATATCTCAGTTTGATTATTTAAAGTCCTTACTTCCATTAAACATGGAATCGTTAGTTCCTTAAAAATAGCTTGGAGATATTTTTTTCCTTCCAAGGCTAATAATACATCAACATAAGCCTCATATTCGTTGATTCCATCTTTTTCTTCTAAAACGTTAATGGTAATTTTATCAGCTGAAAGCCTTAAAAGATCAACTGCGATTACTTCAGCTTCTAAATCTGTTTTTGCTTCAAAAGTTACACGCTTAAACATTATTTATCACCTGGTATTATACCTTTCATTTTATAGAATTTCTTTTCTGATATTTTTTTACCGATTAAGATCTGACCAATTGAGATTGTAGTTCCGACAATCCAATAAAGCGCTAAGGCATTGCTTCCCCAAGCTATAAAGGCCATCATTAAAACCATAAAATACATCATCATTTTTGTCATTTTTTGTTGACTTTGTGTTTGATTGCTAGGGCTTGTTGGATATTTCTTTATATATTTTGGTTTTCTTTGACTTATGAATTGTTGCCCAAACATAACGACCGCAACTAATAAGGTTAGAACGATATCATTCCTACCATATTGGAAAGAAAGATCCCACCACAAGAAATCCATACTCATATCAGAATATAATCCGCCTTCAATTGTAATTCTTCGAACGACCTGAAACATCGTAATAAATATAATCATCTGTGCAGCTTGCATTAAAATACAGCCTATTGGATTTATTTTATAGGTGCGCCAAAGTTTCATCATTTCCATTTGCATTTTCTGTTGACTCTCTGGATCTTTTTTAGTTGCGTATTTTGCTCTTACGCGATCCATATCAGGTTGCATCAGCTGCATCTTTAACATCATATCATTACTTTGCGCATAAATTGGCCAAGCGACTAATCTGATTAGAATAGTTGTAAAAACAATTCCTAAACCGTAATTATTATCAAATAAACCTGCAAAGAAATTAAAAATCCAAGCAAATCCTCTTATTAAAAAGAATGAATTTTCCGTAATCGGATCTTCTGTATTTCCTTTACAGCCCGTCAGAAATAATAATACAAAGATTGCTAGTGCCGCAATTATCAGAATTCTTTTATTCTTCATGTTTTTCTCTCCTCAATATTCCACTTTTTATTAATAAATAATTAATATTCTCTTCAATCTTGTCAAAAGGCAATTCTTTAGAAGTGGGTTTTATCGCCACTAAGAAGTCATTTTTGGCGTAATAAATCATTCTAGCTGCCAATATTGCCCTGATTTGTCTTTTGATTTTGTTTCGTTCAACAGCTATACCATATTTCTTTGACACTGATACGCAGTACCTAAAGTGGTCATGTTTATTCGCTGCATAATAAATGACAAAATATTTATTACCAACCGATTTCTTTTTTTTGACAAGTTCCTCGATTTCCGTGTTCTTTTTAATCCGGTAAATCTTTTTCATGCTTTACACCGCCTAAAAACAAAACCACCCGCTTAAAATATAAAGTCGGGTGGTCAGGTATTTTTATATTTAGACTGTTAACTCGTGACGGCCTCTTAAACGGCGTCTAGCTAAAACGTTACGTCCATTCTTAGTTTTCATACGGACACGGAAACCGTGAGTAGTTTGTCGTTTGCGTTTATTAGGCTGATATGTTCTTTTCACAATAAGCCACCTTTCTTAATGAAATTCTCTAAAGATTATACCTTAGTTAATAGAAGATGTCAACACTTAATTAATATTTTCTTAATAAAATCTGCATTAAAAGAACATTAAGAAAAATTAATATTAACATTTTTTCTTTTGTTCCATTTTCTCCAGATTATTATTGTATCCTTAAATTTAATTAATATTTTCTTTTTTTGTGGATAACTTATAAACATTATATAAACAATGTGGATAAGTTAATAACTTTATTTTTCTTTCACCTAAAGCATTAAAATATATATTTATCCACTTTTTTAAGTTTTTAATTAATAATGATCCGTAACTTTTCCACATTAATCCACAATGATTTTCATTGCTTATTTTTTTGCCTTTCCTACCGTATTTTTACTAATAAGTATTGTGGGAAAAAAAATTATTTTTATTTTGTCCACAATACTTATTCTAGGAAGGTAAAAATTTTTCAGCTAAATGTGGATAACTTTTAGATTAATTTATTTAAGTTTTTAGTTAAATTATCGTTATAATAGCTTGTATTTTACATTTTACGACAAAAAATCTGGTATAATATTTTGCAGGGTTCAAGAATTATCCACAAAAAGTGTGGAAAACTTATTGTTTACATTATTTTTTTGTATGTTATCATGTTTATACGTTATGTCAGGAGTTTAATTATGGAAATTTATCAAGATTTATGGAATAGTGTTAAAAATGATCTCGAAGAGACTTTTGATGAGAACACATTCAATGAAGTATTTAGTAATATCAACAATGTACACAAATTTTATAACAGTTATATTTACTTGATTGTGGAAAATGAATTCATTAAAACAAGAATCAATCGTTTATATGTTAATAAAATTAATGAACTTTTAATTAAATATACTTCAAATGTAGTAAAATTTAAGTTTGTTGTTAAAGAAGAATTGATCGATGATCCAAAAAATCTGACAGCACCAGAAAAAAACTTAGAAAATAAATATCGTCTTGGAAATTTAAACGCAACTTATAATTTTAATAATTTTGTTGTAGGTAAAAGCAATAATTTTGCCTTTAAAATGGCAATGAAAGTAGCTGATCAACCTGGTTTAACCGCAAATCCATTTTATATCTTTGGTGATGTTGGTTTAGGTAAAACCCATTTAATGCAAGCAATTGGAAATTATATCCTTGATCAGAAAATCGATACAAAAATCCTTTATATTAAAGCTGATAGCTTTATAGAAGATTATACTAGTCTTTTAAAGAAAGAAAGAATGGAAGATTTTAACGAAAAATATCGTGATTTAGATGTTTTATTAATCGATGATATTCAAATGTTAGGTGATGCTAAAAAGACGCAGATGGAGTTTTTTAAGCTATTTGATATTCTTTGTCAGGCAAATAAACAAATCGTTATTACATCTGATAAACCAGCTCAGGATCTAACTAATATTATGTCACGTCTTACTTCTCGTTTTTCTGCAGGTTTGATTGCGGATATTCAAGCTCCTGATATCAATCATAGAATTCAGATTCTAGAAAAAAAGCTACTTCAGGAAGCTCCAAATGATAATACATTTCCAAAAGAAGTTATTGAATTCATCGCAACAACCTTCCAAACTAATATCAGAGAGTTAGAAGGAGCTTTGAAAAGAGTTTTATTTTTTTGTGTGGCTTATGAAAAGGATATTACAATTGAAAACGCCCAAGAAGCACTTGATGCTTTATTAAAAACAAGAAAAGAATCCGATAAACTTAATGAAAATAATTACGATAAAGTTCAGAGTATTGTCGCAGCTTCTTATGGTATTACAACTAGTGATTTAATTGGAAAATCAAGACTGGCTAAGTTTACTTTACCGCGTCATATTGCTATGTATTTATTAAAAGATATTTATAATCTTCCTTATAAAAAAATTGGCTTACTTTTTAATGGTCGTGATCATTCTACAGTACTTGCGGCCTGTGAAAAAATAGATAATGATTTGAAAAATGATGATTCTTTAAAACAACAGATAGCTTTAGTGCGTAAAAAATTGGCAATCTAGTTATTAATTGTTGATAAAATCTTTATTTTGGGATAAAAATGTGGTAAAATATTCAATGTAGATACAACATATTTAGTGCTTTTAGAAAAGTTTTCCACAATATTTTTACCTATAATAATAACAATATAATATTTAAATAAAATAAAAGGAGAAAAATAATGATTTTTTCAATCGAGAAAGATATCTTATCAGATTACCTGACAATTATTCAAAAAGGTCTTCCAGTTAAGAATACAATGCCAATTTTAATGGGAATAAAACTTGAAGTATTAACTGATAAAATTGTTTTAACTTCTAATAATTCCGATATAGCTGTTAAAGCAATTATAAATAAAGAAAAAGTAGTTGATATTAAAGAAACAGGAGCTGTAGTTATTCCTGGATCATTCTTTATTGAAATTGTTCGTAAAATTACTTCACGTGTGATTGAAGTTGCTTTATTTGAAGATACCATTTTAACAATTAAAGCTGATCGATCGGAATTTAAATTAAGAGTAATGGAAGTACTTGATTATCCGCGTGTTGACTTTGTAGACCAAAATAAGGCTATAGAGCTTGATGTTAAGACAATTAAGGCAATTCATCGGGAAACAGCCTTTGCGGCTGCTCTAAACGAAAAAAGACCGATTATAACAGGTATTAACTTACGATCTGATGGAAACAATTTAATTTGTACCGCAACTGATAGTTTTCGATTAGCTCAAAAGACTTTAGCTTTAAATGAAAGTGTAGAACCTTTTAATATAACCGTACCTTCTAAAAGTTTTGCCCTTTTGGCTGCTTCACTTGATTCATTTGGCGAAAACATCTCAATTTTTACATCAATAAATAAAATTTTATTTAAAATTGATGAGATTTATTTTCAATCAAGATTATTAGATGGAGCATTTCCTGATATTACTCGTTTAATTCCTAGTGAGTTTCCAATAATCGTTAAATTTAATAAAGAAGAACTAATTGCTGCATTAGATCGTGTCAGTTTATTTGCGTCTAAAGAGAAAGATATGAATCAAAATGTCATTAAATTTCATTTACGGATTGATCATGTTGTTGAAATTACATCAACAAATAATGAAATTGGTGATGCATTAGAAGAAGTAATTCCTTGTGATACAGTATATGGTCCGGTTATAAAAATTGCTTTCAGTTCTAAATATTTAGTTGATTCTTTAAAAAGTTTCAATTCTTCGGAAGTTAGTTTAAATTTTACTGGCGAGATTAAACCATTTATAATAAAAGCAGAACATGATCAATCATTAATAAATTTAATTTTACCAGTAAAAATTGATCAATAATTTTTAGAAAATAAAACAGGACAATCATCCGGTTTTTATTTTTGAAAATAAATAAGAGATAGAAGGAGAAAATAAGTGAAAGAATTAATTGTAGTAAATAATCTCACAAAGAAATTCAATCTTTCCCGTAAGCAACAAAAAATCGGGAGAACAAAAGAAAAAGTAAAAACAGCTGTAGATGATTTATCATTTACATGTTATGAAGGGGAAATTTTTGGTTTATTAGGACCAAATGGAGCTGGAAAAACAACAACATTAAGAATTATGTCAACTTTAATAAAACCTAATAGCGGTGATTGTATTGTTAATGGAAAAAGTGCCGTTAAAACACCTGCAGAAGTTCGCCAGCAAATTGGCTTTTTGACAAGTGAACTTAAACTAGAAGATTTCTTTACACCGAATTATTTATTTGATTTCTTCGCAAAGATGTTTGGAATTGAACCAGAACAAGCAGAAAAACGGAAAAAAGAACTTTTTGAAAGATTTGGCATCGATAAATTTGCGGAAGTTAAGGTTGCGGAATTATCGACTGGAATGAAACAAAAATCATCATTAGCAATCTCTTTGATTCATGATCCAAAGATTATTATCTTTGATGAACCAACTAATGGTCTTGATGTCTTAACTGCCAAGGTTGTTACAGACTACTTATTAGAACTTAAACAACAAGGCAAAACAATTATTGTATCAACTCATATCTTCAGTCTTATTGAAAAAATTTGTGATCGTGTCGGAATCATTATCGACGGAAGAATGACACTTTGTGATACATTAGAAAACATTTGTGCTGAAAATGATCTGGAAACAGTCTTTTTCGATATTTTTCAGAAAGTACGTGGTGAAGAATAATGAAACATATTTTAGCAATTTTTAAAAAAGAATTGGATCGTGTTTTTAAAGATAAAAGAATGATTTTATCAGTTTTAGTATTACCAGGTTTAATGATTTTTGCGATTTATGCAGTAATGGGTACCGTAATGGAAAATCAGTTAAGTACCTCAGAAGATTATGTCGCAAATATTGTTATTGTCAATAATCCAGCAAGATTTGCTTTGTTAATAGATGATGAAGATATTAATCTAACAACTTATGACAGAAATCTTACTGATGAAGAAATGACTTCTTATCGATATAAGCTTACTAATCAAGATATTGATTTATTAATTATCTTCGATGAAAATTTTGCAAGTAATATTGTAGGACCAGCAACACCGACTAATGTAGCTATGTTCTTTAATCCGTTAAATAATGAATCTGTTAGTGCTTTTAATACTTTTCATACGCATTTAATAATCTTACAGCACCAACAAAATATGATAAACTTTCCTGATTATGAAGAAGCATTCACGATTAATAATCCAATATATGGTGACTACCGAGTATTTGATGAAGACAGAGCTGTTGGTTTAATGTATGCGATGATGTTGCCATTTTTAATTGTTATGTTCTTATTTGCCGGCGCAATGGGGATTGGACCAGAATCAATTGCTGGTGAAAAAGAGCGCGGTTCAATGGCTACTTTATTAGTAACTCCAGCTAAAAGAAGTGAACTTGTTCTTGGTAAAGTTTTCGGATTAAGTTTTTTAGCTTTTCTAAGCGCAGTCAGTAGCTTTATAGGGATTATGGCTTCGCTACCGCGTTTAATGGGCGGTGCTGATACACCAAATATTTATGGAGTTGGCGATTTTGCCTTGATTTTCTTAATGTTAGTAGTTGCGGTATTTGTAATTGTAGCACTAATATCGATTGTTTCTACATACGCAAAAAGTGTTAAAGAAGCTTCTATGTTAGTAATGCCACTTTATTTTTTAGTTATGTTAATCGGTATTACTTCGATGTTTTCTAGTGGAGCACAAAGTCAGCCCCTATTATATTTAATTCCTTTATATAATACAGTTCAAGCTTTAATTAGTATCTTCTTGCTTGAGGTAAATTCAATTAATATTTTACTGACAGTAATCAGTAACGTTGTTGCGACAGTTATTTTAGTATTTTTATTATCTAAAATGTTCAATAACGAGAAAATTATGTTTGCAAAATAATCTTAAAAATGAAATACGAGTTTGTTGCGGCTAAATCGATTATTCAAAATGGAAATTCGGTAAATCTTTATTGGGGTTGTACACATAATTGTATCTACTGTGATTCAAGAAGCGAATGTTATAACAAACCTAATTTTGAAACTATTAAAGTTAAAAAAGACTGTATTAAAATTTTTACGGAAGAGATTTACCGCAAGAAACAGTGGTGCTTGATTTCTACAGGCGCTATGTGTGATCCATACATTCCGCTTGAAGAGGAAGTTAAACTTACAAAGGATATGTTGGAAATAATTTTAAAACGCAAATTTGGTGTTGGTTTACTTACAAAGAGTGATTTAATTTTAAGAGATTTAGAATTGATAAAAGCCATTAATAAGGAAAGTAAAGCTGTTGTTCAGATGACAATAATAACAACTGATGATAAGCTTTGTTCATTACTTGAGCCTAATGTTTGTCTATCCTCTAGACGCTTTGAAGTCTTGAAGACCTTTGCGGATGCTGGTGTTCCTACTGGCATTTGGTTAGCTCCGGTCTTGCCATTTATTTGTGATAATCCAGAAAATATCAGAGATATTGTTTTTAAAGCCCATCAAGCCAATGTTAAGTTTATTCTATGTTTTGGTATCGGAACATCTAAGCGTAAAGGCAGCGAAGAATATTTTTATGCTTGTTTAGATAAAAGTTTTCCAGGATTAAAAGAAAAGTATATAAGGACCTATGGTTCACAATATATTTGTTCTAGTCCCCGGGAAAAAGAACTTTACAAAGTACTTGCGTTTGAATGTCAAAAATATGGTATTTTATATAAAGGCCAAGATATTAAAAATCTTTTCAGAAGAAAAAAACAGTTTAAGCAATTAAGTATTTTTGATTAAAAGGCATAATTTTTGCTTGTTTATAATATAATTAAGATATAACAATAATGAAACAATTTCCATCTAAGGAAAATTTGAGGTGTTTTACTTTGAAACAAAATATTAAGTATTTTATAAAATTTACTCTAGCAATAACAGGAATACTCTTATTATCTGGTTGTGTAGGGGAATATGATAATATTATTGAATATTTTCGTGCTGCTTGGCGCTGGTGGAATGTTTTGTTTGTGATTTTAGTTGTTATATTATTTTTGTTTTTAATTCTTTTAGTTCGCGCAATGATTCGTTATAAACCAAAAGAATAATAATTTTAAAGCTAAGCAGTACAGATGAATTTAACATCTGTACTGCTTAGTTTTTTTGTTGCATAGGAAAGTGCATTTTCAAAATAGCGCTCATCTAAAACGAAAAAACCTGTTCTGACAGGCTATAAATAAATAACAAAACAAACTACTTTTTCTTAGCGTTATATATTTCA
>WRBM01000018.1 GCA_009784525.1 Erysipelotrichales bacterium
GAGTTTCTGCCGACAGAATAATTATGGCTTGTCTCTAGCCAGACCTGAGTCGCATTTTCTCTGCCAAAAGGACCTTCTACAGCGACTGCTCGGGCATGACCGGAAAATGAGGGGTTATTATGTAAGTTGTAATTTATATTTCCAGCTTGATTAGTTAAAATACCTGAAGATTGCATAATAAGTTCATCATCATTATTAAATAAAAAACTACTGGCTGTTCCTAGATTATCTGCTTCAAATTGTAACGATCCGTCATTTTTGAACCCATAAAAATTTTTCTGTTTTCTTTCATTAACGACTAAAACATTATTAGTATCATAACTAATCTCTAAGCTTTTTTGATATTTATACTCTTCATCAATTCCCCGAAAAACCCTTCTTACTCTTTGTCTCTCGAACTGATATTTCAAATGTTCTTTCGTGTTATGGTCAACTAGTTCCAGTGTAGTTATATTATCATTAAGTCCGCCTGGCAGATTTGACTCAAGTTCATAATTGATTGAAGTTTTTTGAATGTATTTTCCTCTATAGTAATATTTGATTTGGGTTAACCTGTTTCTGATATAAGTAAAATGAATTTGATAATCTGTCGTTAGTCCGGTTGAAGAAGTTCTAAAATTAATACAAGTAACTGGTTCACTAATAGAACCTCTAACAAATTCTATTCTACCTCGAAAATGATGATTTGTACCGTGCATATTACTGACCACAATTGGCGTAGTGCTATTTGGACTGCGTGAAACGGTATAATTAACATTATTAGTTCCTGTTACTAATCTAAGCGTTCCATCTGCGTTATAGGTATAAATGCTTCCATCCGCTTCATGAATCGCAAAGGATGCTGTTTGAATAAGTCGGCTTAAACTATCACTATGGAAAAAGGTTCCTGCCGGATCGCTATCTTCTCTAACGAAAACTCTTTCTTCTGAAAATGAATTAATTATAATCGAGTTTGTGCCAACAGTTATTTGCACATCTAAATCCAAATTAAAGCCTATCCCAAAAAAACTAGCTGTTTCATTTCTTTGATGAAGATCAAAAAAAAGTCTAAAGTTAAAAAAATCATCAAACATATTTAAAAGGGGAATATCTAAAAACAAATTATTCTGTGCTGCATTTCTTATTGGATTTAAATCTATAATTCCTGTAATACCACCAACTGTATCAGTTAAGTGTCTGGTATTTTTTCTAATCAAAGACATTTAATCTCTCCTTTAAAGAAAATTCCTAAATTATTTTCTTTCATTTTATTTGCGCCTTTCTATTTTAATCATGACGGATCGAAATACGGACACTACCAAGCTCTTCAGTCATAGCGCTATCTTTAAAAACTGGAATACTAGCTATTATCGTTACTCCAAGAATTGATGCAGGTGGGCTATTTAAAAGAATATCTGATTGACTGATTAAAAGTTTTATTTCCCTTGTGCCATTTCCTGAAACACGATAATTAAAGTGCTGATTAGTACCAATACTTCCTGCCTTAATAAAAATCGGTCTTCTTTCGCTTTTAACGGTAAAGGTGTGAATTTCTAAAGGGCGCTCTCTTCGAAATACCAATGTTCTATGTCTACTCGTTTGTCCAATTCTTTCACTTAAGAAATATCTGGTCTCAGGATGAACATAACCACTTTCTAAAGAGTGATTTAAATTACGATCCCCAAACCACTGTCTTGTTTGCGGATAAAATTCTAATCCATCTTTAATTTCCGGGGTTAAACCATTATTAAATTCTAATATTTCCTGTCTTTGCGACATCGTAACTGAGTCACGTCTTCCTAACTTACAAAGACTATTACTACTACCAACCGCATGATTAAAAGCCCTGTTTATCCTTCTAAGTGTTATGTCTTTAAAATTAATAGAAACAGCTTGCCCGCTAATTGTTAGATAAACAGTATAACTAAGACCATGATGAATAGTAATATCCGAAAGATTAAATTCGATTGAGCTTTGGGCAGTATCTAAAAATTCTGCTCTTTTATAAAAGACTTCTGTTTCATTTTTATTTCTGTTAGTGCCTATTACTTCCAAAACAATCTCTGAGTCTTCAATTGGTCTTCCATGATTAAAATACCAGATAGATCCTTTTAAAACATAATTTCCGGCTCTTTGTTTAATAGTTCGAAAAAATTGGTAAGTCGCACCAGCTGGTTTGCTGAATTCTTGAATATTTTCAAAGTTTATCGTTGGTTCGGTAAAGCCTCTAGCTTGCCAGATACTCATAGCTTATCCTCCATTTCATCAATTGCGCTTAATATTTCTTCCTTATCTGAAAATAGACTCATTTCCTCGAAACTATCTAAAAACTTTTCTCTGTTACCTCTTCCGGCAATATAGATAATATCACCTTCGTTGGCATCCTGAATTGCTTTTTGAATTGCCTTTCTCCTTGATAAAATTATTTCATAATCAAAACCTTCTAAATAAGCTGCTTGATAATCTAAAAACTTACTTGCTTTAAAATTAGCATTATTATTAGTTGTCAGATAAACCTTATCGGCGTATTGTTTTAAATAAAGAGCCGCTTTTTTGACCGCTGTTACTTTTTCCTGATAAATTACCTCTTCCGGAAATTCCTTGATAAAGGATTTGAAGTCAACTCCCTCTGCCCCCGCAACGACAAGTAGTTTATTATGATTCATTTTCTTCAATTCTTCCAACTGTGGATTTAAAGTCATACTTAAGATAACCATTCTTCCCTTAAAATGAATAACTTCTTCACGACCAGGAACTACCGCCTCAGAAAGAAAATCTTTAAAAGTTTCTATCTCAAGTTCATCACACGCTTTAAGAATGCTTAAAACACAAAGAATGTTTTCCGTGTGAAACGGTAAAATAAGTCTGGAATGTAATTCATGACTAACGCCATTAGCGATAACTTCCATATCAAGTCCTTTTAATGACTTAAAATAGTTTCTTTCATTTTTCAGAATAAAGTCAAAATCCGACGGCTTATAACCTCTGGTCTGAATTACATGATTTGAACCAAACAATATTTTTTCATTAGCTGAAATCGTTAAAAGTTCATCCATCATTTCTTTGGTAGTTCCTCTTGTTAAGCCAAAAACTAACTTTTCTCCAAAATTAGACTCTCTTAAAAAGCGTTTCTTTAAGTTGATATAATAATTAACATCATAAAGCATACTATGGCCAGGCACAATTCCTGTTAAAGCTCTGACAGCAAATGGAAAGTTATCAACTAGTCCTTTATCAATCGTCGTTTCATTAACTTCTAAGACTAAATAATCAGCGTTATACTCTTCGGCTTCTTCCAAAAATTCCAGAATCGTTTCTTCATTATTAATCGCTGTTTCTACTGGCGCATAGGCTTTAAAACTTACCGGACTGTCAACTCCTAAACTTGAATAAAGAATCGATTTTTTGCCTTTAAACTTTAAGTATTCGTGAACCAGAAAAGCGATTGTACTTTTTCCACGACTGCCTGTCATGCCGATTACTTTAACTCTGTTTAAAGATGATCCCTCCTCAGTAGCGTTTCTTTGTCTACTCGGATGAATTTTAAGAGTAAGTTCTTTTTTTATTTCTGATAATGTTCTCAAATTAATCATCTACTCCTGTCTGTAAGAAAATAAATTCAAGATCAACATGAATCCTTGTAATCTCAACTTTTCTTTGGGCATTATTAAATATTCTTAAAGGCAACAGCGTTTTAATTCTTCCTGCGGAGGCTCTTTGCCATAGATGAGTTGATGGCTCAAGTGTAACACTTAAAGTTCTTGTCAGTTGATTAGAGACTTCAATCCGCCAGTCACCTTCTTGATTAACAATTCCACCATTAGTATAATTTCCTTGTTCTAAAAACAAATCACTAAACTCATCACTGACTGTAAAGCGAAAGCGTGGAATCGCAGAAGTCGCTGTTTGCACAAAAACCGCTTTATACTCCGTATCTTTTTCCTGAAGCTGCATAATAATTTTATTGTCTCTAACAACTAAAGGCGCTTTTTTGCCTCTATATAAAAGAACTAACTTCGCTCCTTCAGGTCTTAGAATAAAGTAATTTGGCTTATATTCTTTTATCATACTTTACTCCTCTTTAGCTATTGAAGCTAATCTTTTATTAAAATCTTTGACTATCGACTTATAAAACTCAACTTCCGCTTTTAAATCATTCGTTTTTAAATCCACAATTTTATGAATATAATCAATAATCGGCTCTACTTCATGCGGAATTGTTGGTTTTATAACTTCACTTGTAATGCCATTTAAAAGACCTAACTCTTCTAAGCTCTGATAATGAGTAATATCCGCATAATCTTTTAATATTTCAACCTGTGACTTAATATCACTAACCTCAATCCCCAGATTTACTATCTTCTTCGGATCAATCTTTAATAATACATAAAGTTCCATCTCTAATCTTCCTTTCCTTTAAACAAAGAAACTAACTCAGCATATATTTTTTCTGTGTTTTTTTCTTCTAAAGCCGTTTCTTCCTCTTCCCTCTTACACTCAACCTTCGGATTAGAAAGTGTTGTTTTGTACTGTAATATAAGCGTTAATACTAATACTCCTGATAACGATGCAATCGTATAGCCCTTTTCAATCCCAAGATTAACCATTAACTCTGAAACAAAAGTTAAATCTTTAACTTCCGCAACTGAAACAATTGCCAGAAGGACTACTAAAAATGTATCCACCACTAAATTAATCACATGACATTTTTTTGTTTTCAAAATACTCATCCCTATTCTCTTACTTTTTTTAACAAATACTTCCTGACTATCTTTTTTTAATGATTCTAGCTTTTTCTTTAAAAATTTCTTATAAATACGTAAAAATAACAGCTTCAGAATAAAAGCAATTATCAAAACTTGAATTCCATTTAAGACTAAATCATCAAAGAATTTTTCCAGAAAATAATTTAAACTATAAAGAAAAAACAAAACCAGAATAGCTGTTATAAAACAAAACAGCCATAAAAGACATTTCATGATAACTACTATCGGTTTGATAACTATCACACCTTAATTAAGCATACTTAATTCATTTTTTAAAACTTCAAGAAGTTTAACTAAGCCTTGATCAGGCTTTTTATTCTCATTAGAAAACAAAGATAGCGGATTAATCTCTCTTTCTAAAAACGAAATCCTCATTCTTAAATCAAGCCTAGTTTTCTCTTTAGCTAAGTCAAAATCATTTTGAGATTTCGTTTCTTGTCTTCCTTTGAAATCTTGCGTAAAACTTTGTGTTTCCATAAAGTTTGAATCTTGCATCGGTACCGTAGAAATCTTAAGAAGTGAACTTATATCTTCATTTAATTCGGCAAATTTTTTCATAACTTCACCCCTAGTTTAAGTTAGCTAGTTTAGCTTTTAACTTTTCCAACAGTAACTCTCTTTTATCTAAAGTTGTGCTAAAAGCACTAAAATTTTCGCCTAGCTTTCTTTCCAGATATTCAATCTCAATCTCTAATTGAATTTTTTCTCGCTCTACCCAAAGAAGTTCACTATTATTATGTTTAGACCTTTCTTCTTCTGATAACATTCTAACGATAAAATTTTCGCCATCAGCTGTAAAAGCTACTTTGTTCTCCCTCATTAAGGGTTCTAACTCTTCACGTGTCATTTCGACACCATTATAATAAAACTTAGACATTTCTCCACCCCGTCCAATGCGGACCCTGAGCCATTACGCGATAAACCCAGCCTCTTCTTATTTGAATACTTCCACCAAACGGATTAGTTGCGATAATCTCTATAATCCCTCTGTCCGCTCTTAACTGTTGCGCCTCATCGGCAAATGATACTCTTCTTGCATAACAAGTAGCCCAGCCTCCATTTTCTGGATCTCCTAATAAACCTCTTAGAGGTGTTCCCCATAACTCACCAATACCTGCAGCAGCCGTCTGATTAAAGGAAGTAAGTAATGTAAAGATATCTTCTAAGTTTCTTAAATTACCTAGACCATTGACTATTGTGCCTACGCCAACAACATTACCTGCTCCACCTGGTGGAATCGCCCAAACCCCATCGCCTCTTAAGAAGGCCGAAGGATTAGCTGTTGAAATTAACCTCGCAAGGGGAATCGTTCCATTAGTAAGATTACTAGCGTTTAAGTTTGTGATTTCTGAACCATTTCCTCTAAATCTTGCGCGCGTTTCGATGTTTCCTACTGAGAGAATTCCATTAGTTGGCACTCCATCCTGATCACCCCATTGATTACTGACTAAGAGGTTTCCCAGATTGACGCCTCTTGCGGCACTATTTCCAAACCTGAATCTGCCGGTTTGTTCATGGACACCTAAAAAATCTCCCCAAACAGGCACTTCTATTGCGGCAGAGCCTCTTGGCATTACAACTTGGCCGTTAAAGGTTTGTCTGCCTTCAAAAGTTTTTTGGCCTGTAATCGTTTGGTTTGTGTTGGTTGTGACTACATTCTCTGGCGTCATACCACCCTCAACGACTATATTTCCGATGATTAACTCTTTCATTTTTCCTCCAATATTTTTTAATTATTTTTTTTGGCGAGTTCAGACTTTAAATCTTCCAATACTAAACTTCTGATATCAGGCGTTGAACTAAAAGCCCTGAAAGGCTCTGCATTAAGTTTTCTCTCCAGATACTCAATTTCCATCTCTAAGCGTATCTTATCCATTTCCATGCGCTTAAGAGTTTCTTTATTCAGCGCAAATCTTTCTTCCTCTGTGATCATTCTGACAATAAAATTCTCTCCATCTGGTGTAAGAGCGATTTTTTCTTCTCTCATTAATTGTTCTACTTCGCTATGAGCCATTTCTACACCATTATAAATAAATTTAAACATCTCTCCACCCCGTCCAACAATTCTGACCTGCAACATTATATAACCAACCTTTTCTGATTCGATTCCCAAATGGGTCTGTTGCGATAACTTCAATTATGCCTCTATCGTTTCTTAACTCTCTGTTTTCGGCGCTAAATGATATCCTTCTTGCCTGACAAGTCGCAAATACTCCTATGCCGGGATCTCCTAAAAGAGCAGTTAATGCCGAGCCCCAAGCCGAACCAACTCCTGTCACTAATAATCTGTGATAGGAATTTAAAGCGTTAAATATCTCTGTCCGCGTTTGCATAGTTCCTAAACCAATCAAATTACCATTTGTTTGTGATACACCACCAATACTTACTTGCCCATTAAACTCTGAATTTCCATGAACAACAATCCCGTTATTATATATCTGTCGATCAAGACCTCCCGGAGTTGCCCAAACACCATCTCCTCTTAGAAAGGTTGTATTGTTCGCTGTACCTGTAGCTAGTCTTTCCCGAGGTACTAGACCACTTGCCAGATTATTGGCATTTAAGTTTGTCAGTCCAGAACCTGAAGCGTTTGCTTGTTGCAGCCTTTGCCAAGTTGTCCAAGGACCATTATCATTTCTGAATCTTGTATCTATCTGACCATTGACATAGAATAATTGTTGACTGACAAATAAAGCTGATTCACTCACTAACAATACTCCATAACCATGAGCCGGACTAGAGGGTCCATTTGCGTGTATATTGCCTGGCCAATTTCCTTGGGCATATGTATAAGTTCCGTTTGCGACTAAATTATTAAAATTCGTTCCTTGACTTATTAGTCCTCTGTTCGTAAACAAATTGTTCGGCTGATGAGCAAGCGAATAAACCCTTTGATTATTCTCTCTGATAATTACACTATTTATTTCGCTGGCATTTATTCTGTTAAAGTTTTGCGTGCCCTCAAAGGTTTTTTGACCTATGATTGTTTGAGTTGTGTTGGTTGTGACTACGTTTTCTGGTGTTCCGCCACCCTCAACGACAATATTTCCGATGATTAACTCTTTCATATTACTCTCCTTTTCTTTGTATAACATCATACCACAGCGACATGGGGCACTTTGGGGCATTATGGGGCAACTTGGGGCATTTTATCGTTTTTAAGCAGCTTTTTTCGATCTGAAAGATAGTTTTTTCCTTTAAAACTTTGATTTTCAAACCGTTTTATGATAACATAATAAGCAAGTTGCATATTTCGACGTTTTAAGACAAGGCCCACATTTCTAACTAACGGCTATATCAACATTTTTATAATATCCCAAAGGATAATTTTTTTGAGGTGAGTATGACAATAAGTGAAATAGCAAAGCTACTGTATACGTTTTGTGGTAATATGCAAAATGCCGAAATGTTTCTGCGCACTTTAGTAGAAAACATTATTGAAGCCGATGCCGAAAATCCTTTAAAAGACTACAAAGACATTAGAAAAATTTATTCAGGCGCCCGTCCCTTGCCAAGAAAGATTGCTTCTTATATTTTAGGTAAAATTGATACAACTCGTTTCATAGAATATCTTAATAATCTTAGTGATGACGCTACTGTTTATATTTGCGAAAAACTAAAAACAAAGGGTATTTATGTGCTGCCTGTCCATGTAGCAGAAAAATGTGCTGAATTATTTTTTAGCGCCATTAAAAAAATAGCTAATGTTAATAAAACCGAACAAGCACCTGAGCAAGAATGTCCTTATTGGGGCACTTGTCTTTTAAAAAGATAAATAGCAAAATGAAATTCCCCAATCTTAAAAAATAAAAAGTTAAGAAAAAAAGAGCCAAAATAGGCTCCAAAATTTAAATTTATTTATGAAAACAAAAGCGAAATAAATACGCTCTCGTTATTTATTTATAGCCTGTCGGAACAGGTTTTTTCGTTTTAGATGAGCGCTATTTTGAAAATGCACTTTTCTATGCAATAAAAAAAAGCACGGCAGCCGCTCCCGAATGCTTCATGGAGTGACCGCCGTATATGTTTACATATTCGAAAGCTTTTTCATAATGCCCTCTGCCGATACCCACAATTTTTCGTAGTTATCTTGCAAGTCTTTAATATTTGCGGCGTAGATTCTGTGGATTGTTTAGACATACGTGGTGTTTTCGCTGTGTGTTAATCAGCTAAAAAATACTTGCTATCTTCCTTGCCTGTACCTTCTTTTACAATTAAGCCTTCCTTTACCATTTCACGAATAATCGCATAGGCTCTTGTCTGTTTTACAGAAAGAATTTTCTGTACAAGTTCATTGGTGATAAAAGGATTGTGTTGCAAATATTCCAACACAGCCGTGTGCTGCGCCTTTGGTTTGTAGTTACCCTTTAGTGGATGGGCAAAATTCATATTTGGCAAGGTCAATACAAAAGCCCCGTGGGTAGCCTCTATACTCGGTTTTACATCTAGCCCATCATAATACTGCATAATACGCCGGATTCCTGTTCCATACGCCTCAATATACTTTAGGCGATAAAACACATTGGCTAGTTTTTCATTGCGTGGCTGTGATACCCCTAAGAACAAATCCTCTTTTTGTAGCCCTGGCATAAGACCACCGAGTGATACAAATTCAATTCTGTCATCATAGAGGTTCACAATGATACTTCCGGAGAAAGCATAATCACGATGAATAATTGCATTTAATATTGCCTCACGAATGGCCTCTTCCGGGTAGTCGTACTGTTCAATGCGATCAAGCCTTGCAAATGTAGCTGAAAGATTGTTAGACAACTCAAGAAAATCGAAAGCTGAACGCATTTGTTTTAACACAGAGCCTGTCATTTCTTTGCGAGTTTTGAACTCGCCTTTTTTTGTGCCGGTGAATACGGCAAATTTTATCGTATGGGTGCATTGGTCAGACAAAAGTAGTCCTAAATTGGTGTACAGATCGTCAGCCCCAATAATCCCCAAGGTACGCATTTGATTTTTGCCAAACTCTAGTCCACTTCGCAAAAACTCATCTTCTGCGGAAGTGAAAGTCAACGCTTGAGTGAAAGAGCGTGTAGACTCAAACTTATCGTCATCAGTTAGCTTAATCATCTCGCGTATTTGGTCAAAACTGGCTTGCGCAGTTGAAGAACCTTGCCGTACATAAACACCGGAGGGTTTCAGCCCTTTGTCCGCCAAAAAATACGGTTTATGCGTTCCTTCTCGTACCGTGATAATAATTTCATCATCCCCGATTTCGTAGGATACAAACATAGTGACATCGGGGAGTATACTGTCACGGACACTATTCGTGATTTGCGTTAGTGTTTCATCAATGCTTGACAGAGGATATCCATTGCCCTTGTTATCACGCCCCACATATATCACGCCACCGTCGGAATTGGCAAAGGCTAATACCTCTTTTTTTATATCGGCTGTGTACTCTCGCTTGTATTCTACATAGCTGTTCTCGCTCATGATTTCACCTTCATTTCACCTTTTCACAATTATATCACATCATTTCACTTTTTGCAAGTGGAATAGTGAAATGATGGAATACGGCAGTGTTTGTTCCTATGATAATCATTACGTTTTGAGCATTCATGCGGGGCTCTGTTGCAATGTTTAGCATGAATGTTCAGTGCAACAATCTTTCACAGGCTTAGTGCATATGCCACAAAATGTGAGCAATCACATCTACCGTCCAGCCGTTGCCTTGATACTACTTGTACAGTACCCATGTTTTACCGATTTTGAATTTAACGCCCATGCGATGGAAAGTTTAGAGGATAAAATCAGACTGTATAGCCCCGATTCATTGATGAGCCAACCAGCACGTTGCCCCAAGCTCGATAACGATTCGTTATTGAGTTTATTCTCCTCGCTACATCGTCCTTTAGTATCTTGCTTGAATTTGTATAGCCTAAAATTTTTGTTACATCCCTTTTTAGTGGGCTAAAAAATGAAAATTTGATATGAAATATCGGAATAAAAGAAAAAGGAAACCGTAAATTATTCAGCGTTTATTTCTAAACTCTAAATAATTACAGCCCCTTTGTGTATTAACTTGTTCTTCTAAGCGTTCTGCGTGCTCTTAATTTGAAGACAACAACTAAGATGATTGCTGCAGCGATCCATAGTATCGCAATAACACTAATAATTAAGCGCCATGGTAAACCGTTAGAAGCTGTGCTCTGCCAAGAAGCAGTTAAAGTAAGGTTTTCTGTTATGCTATCACCTTCAAGACCATGCCAACCTAAGAAATTATAACCAGCTCTTTGTGGTACTGATAAGCCAATTAAAGCAATACTAGTGCCAAGAGCTACTTTACGACTATAATTAATATTCATTTCATGACAAATAAAGTGAATAGTCACAAATTGGTTTGTAGCATTAACATATGTAGCTGTTAAAGTAATATTTTCAGTAACAGTCATATCGCTTATATAACCTGCCCAACCAACAAAGGTCTGGCCGGAAATTGATGGCGCAAGTGGAAACAATGTCGCTATTGGTGTGCCAACTGGAACTCTATAACTTCTAAGTACGACAGTACCAAGCGCATCTTCATAGACAAAGTCTACTGTGCGCAATACATTTTCCGCAAATAAAGCTGTAAAGACTAAATCCGATGTGACAGTTTGATTAATATTTGTAAAACCACTCCAACCGATAAAGGCTCTGCCTACTAATATTGGATTAGCCGGTAATAAGGCGGAAATAGCTGTTCCTTTCGCAACGTTTAGATGTTCAGAAATAATACTGCCATAAATTGTTCTGAAAGTTACCGTAAAGTGTTCAATTGTTTCAGCCATATAAATAGCTCTAAACTGATGATTACTGCTTACAGTTTGACCCGGATGAAATCCCTCCCAACGAACAAAGACTCTGCCAGGAATTATTGGCGCTGATTCAGGACTGATAATTAATGAACCAAATTCTTGCAAATTAATACCTGTATTTAGTACAGTTATGCCATCTTCCGCTAAAAATGAAACTTCATAAATATTAATTGTCCATTGCGCTCTTAAGATAATTATGTTAGAATCTAAGTTGCTAATGTTAAGTAAATCCATCGCAACAGAGTTAGCCGCAATTAATTGATTATCAGCTGTCAGCCAGCCTGAAAAGCTAAATCCAACTAAATTGAAAGCATTATTGGCAATAAACGAAACTTCATCAAACTCATGATTCGAATTTGGCATTGTACCTCTGATATTATGATTTGAGTTTATTGGTCTGTTTGCTTCATAAATTATCGTATAGACAATTGGTGTAAATAAAGCATAGAAGTTTTTATTACCAATTGAACCTGCTTCAATCGCCAGCGAACCAACTTCTGTTTGGTGATCTGAATCACTATACCAGCCAACAAAAGTATAACCTCTTAAGGAAAGTGGAGCTAAAGAAATATTCGAACTTTCGATATTAAATTCTGTTGGATTTGGATTAGTAATTCCTGAAAGAGTTCTGCCTCTTGTACTATTAAAGCTAAAATTGACGCTAAAACTTATTGGTGTAAATAAGGCATAGAAAGCTTTATTACCAATCGAACCTTCAGAAATTACTACGCCGTTTGCTTCAATTAAATGCGATGAATCTAAGAACCAACCACTAAAGTTATAACCAGCTATTGATGGATTAAATAAAGTAATATCTAAGCTTTCAATCGTGAAACTGTGCGGATTTACATGAATTACATTATTTAAATTTAATCCTGAAGAACTATTAAATCTATAACTTATCTGATAATCAATCGGGTTGAACAGTGCATAAAGGCTTTGATTTCCAACTGAACCATTCGAAATAGCAGTAATGCTTAATGTATGAATAGCATCTAAGAACCAGCCGATGAAATCATAACCAGCAAGCGAAAGGTTTGTTAATTCAATAGTAGCAGTTTCAACATTAAACTCATCTGGATTTGGATTGTTAATTCCTGAAAGAGTTCTTCCGCTTGTACTATGAAAATTAAAACTTATATTATAAGTGATGGGACTGAATAAACCGTAAAAACTAATATTTCCTAAAGAGCCCGAATAAATTGCTACTTTGCTTATTGGCAATAAGTGTTCATCATCAAAGAACCAACCAATAAAATTATAACCCGCTAATGATGGATTTGCTAAACTAATATCTTCAGATTCGATATTAAAAAGACTATAATTGCTATTTGTAACATTAGATAAAGATAGTCCTGATGAACTATTAAAGATATAAGTAATGCTAAAGTTAATCGGACTGAATAAAGCATAAAATGTTCGATTACCAATTGAACCTTCTAAAATACCCAAAGCCTCTAACTGGTGCGAAGCATCTAGAAACCAACCAACAAAATCATAACCGGCAAGTGTTGGTTTGCCTAAGATAATATCTTTAGTTTCAATAGTGAAATCTAAAGGATTATCATTAGTCACATTGTTCAGTATTATGCCACTTGTACTATGAAAGTGATATTCGATTTCAAAGGTTAATGGACTGAATAAAGCATAGAAGCTTTTATTACCAGTAGATCCTTCTAAGATTGCGACTCCGCTTACAGATATTAAGTGTTCAGCATCTAAAAACCAACCAATAAATTTATAGCCAGCTAGCGATGGATTTACTAAAGTAATATCTTCTGACTCAATATTAAAGGTGCCAGGATTATTATTAGTAACTCCGCTCAGGACTCTGCCGCTTTCACTATGGAAAAGATAATTTATCTCAAAACTTCTTGGTATAAATAAAGCATAGAAGGTTCTGTTTCCGATTGATCCTTGGTTAATAGCCGCAGCTTTTATCGGCAATAAATGTGATGCATCGAAAAACCAGCCGATAAAATCATAATCATCAAGAGTTGGCTCTAATAAAACAATAGATAATGATTCAATATTGAAAATAATTGGATTCAAATTATTGACATTAGTTAAAGCTATACCTGATGTACTATGAAAAACATAGTTAATATCATAATTAATTGGCGCAAACAAAGCATAGAAACTTCTATTTCCAATTGAGCCTGATTCAATCGCAATGCCAGTTATTTCGATTAAATGAGCGCTATCTAAGAACCAGCCAACAAAATCATAACCAGCAAGCGCAAGACTAGCTAGAGAAATATCTGCCGCTTCAATATTAAAGCTATCTGGATTTGCATTAACTATTCCCGTTAATGTTTTTCCGCTAGTGCTATGAAAGTTATAGTTAATGTCATAAGTAATAACTGCAAATAATGCATAGAAGCTTTTATTTCCTGTTGATCCAAACTCAATCGCAACACCAGTTAAAGCTTGAGTATGCGCTGGGTCTAAGAACCAGCCAACAAAATCATAACCAGCAAGTGAAGGATTGCTTAAACTGATATCTGCTGAATCAAAGTTGTAGCTACTTGGATTTGGATTTGTGACACCTGTAAGGACTTCACCTGTTTTGCTATTAAAATAATAAAATATTTGATATGTAGCTACTGACCAGACAGCCCATAATTCTATATCACCTGTTGTTCCTAAATTAATAGCACTAATACTTGGTCCGTTTTCTGTTAATGACCAATGACTGAAGACAAAACCTGTGATATTACCACTTGGTTTCAGTAATAAAATGTTATCAAACATTGTAAAACTTTCAGGATTCAAAGAATTATCAGCACCAGAAAGCAGATTACGGTAAGTAATACTATAAACCATTGGGTTTACAGTAACGATAACATCAATATTTTCTGTTACTTCCGAAAGTTCGAGCCAAAAACCACTAGGCATTCCCTTTTCAAGTTGCGACCACCAGGCTCGATAACTAACACCCGCCAAAGTTATGACCGAACTTGCTTGTTCATTTTCAGCTACTGTTATTAATACACCATTAATGTTCACTTGACTAATAAATTGACCAGTTTCTACTGTTATCTCAAATGAAATATTATTAGTTCTATTGATTTCTGTTCTAAACGAGTCCGCTCTTACTACTCCCATTGAAGGTGCGATAATTGTTCCATTTTTCGCTAAATCATTCGTAAGTGAAATATTAACACTACTCATAAGCGTGCGCATTTCCTGATAACTGGCAAATCTTAAACGCTGGAAATCAGCATGGCTTGAGTCGTTATTCGTTCTCATAAAGAATAAAAGATCAAGATTACGATTATTTAAATGTTCATTCATTACCCAAGCATTTAGCATTTCTACTACACAATTTGTTCTTTGAATTAATAAATCATCTAATAATACAGTATTTGCAGTCGGTGACTGAAGAGTTCCTGTAAAGAAAGTACCAGCACTACCAAAATGCGCAAAATCAGAACGTGCTCCAGAACCAGCACCACTTATTACATTAATATTATTATCCGAATTTCTTAACCAATAACTATAAGAAATTAAACCATTCCCATGAAGTCCAGCGATTCCGCCTACCCAACGTGTAGCGCTTGTTGAAGTGATAATTCCTGCACTATAACAGTTTAGAATATAACCGTTATTGCTGCCAACAATTCCACCAGCTCTTCCGGCTGTGCTTAAGGAATCAGCAGTAACATTGCCAAGATTAATGCTATTAATAACGGTTGCGCCTTGCATCAGTTGACCAACAATGCCACCAGCATCAGCTGTACTAGTTGTAGAGTAACCATTTATTACACCGCTATTTAAAGTATTAGCAATTCTGTTACTTACAGTCCCAGCAACACCACCGATGAATATTGGTGTTATAAAGGCATTTCCTCCAGAATTATCAGTTATCCCTCTTGCCGTGACTGTTCCTTGATTTGTGCTGTTTAAGATTGTGCTTGCATAACCAGCAATCCCACCAACAAATCCAGCATTATGATTTACTCTATATAAAAAGACATCTACCTCGTTTGTAGAATTATAAATAAGCGTATCTTGACCATAACCAACAATTCCGCCTACAAAGTTTCTAGCACGCACAAATCCATAGCTAAGCGTTAAGTTCTTAATTGTCGCTCCACTTGTAAATCCAAACAAACCTTGATTATCTGATTGATTTGCGATATAAAGACCTTTTACTTGATAACCATTTCCATTAAAAGTCCCTATAAATGGTCTGGCATTCTCATTTGCATCAAAACCAATCGGTATCCAGGAATTAGCTGGCGCAGTCTCGCTCCAGTTTTCCCAGCCATTTGTCTCATTTAAAATAATATTATCGATTAGTATAAAATGAGCATTGGCATGATTAATATAGCCATTTCCGCTGTTTACTTCTTGCGCAAGATAGGCTAATTGCGGTGCGTTAGCAATTTGCCAAGGATTATTGGCTGTCCCATTTCCGCCTGCAAATTCAGTTGCGATTAATCCCGGACCGCCATATTCTTGTGATACACACATATTTGTGACCGCAAGAAAGGCCACTGTTATAAATAACGAAACAATATATCTCATGTATTCTCTCTCCTTAGAATCATTTTTATTTTTTTAATAACTATTGCGCCAAGCCCCTAACCTAGCGCAGTATCAATTATTATACAATAGGAATATTCCGATTTTATACCTAATTCGTTCGACAAAAATCTGCGCACAAATCATACTTTATTAATAAAAATAATTCAAAAGATTTTGCATTTTTTAAAGAAATATAACACGAATAGCTTGTATCTATAATAAAAAGGACATTTATTTTATTAATTAAATTTAGTTACAATATTGTAGAATAAAGCAAATTAAAACAGAAAAAAATCCCCCTTTATTAGGGGATTTTGTCAATTATAAACAGACGAAATTCATAAAGAAAATCGGCATAAATCAAATCTTCACAAGATCTACAGATAATAGTAAGCGAGTTTTAAAACCCAGACAAAAGAAAAAGGTCAAAACCTTTCTAGGATTTAACCCTTAATGCAAAAGCCAAACTCTTGAGTCAAATCATGAACTTAAGGAACTTGACAAACTGGCAAAAACGAAATAATTCGTCTAAAGAAGTTGTTTCTTTATAAGAAATTAAAACCTGTAATCTTATAGGTATTTTTATTTGCTAATGAGTCAATCACTAAAAATGAACTTAACAAAATCCAATTTTGTTCTATTCTTCTACTACGACATAAAACGATAAGTATAGTTCTGGTGTAGCCATGCTTCTTGCGGTAAGAGTAAAAGACCCTACCGAAAGATAGTCAATAAATACCATACTACGATCTCTATCCCACCATACATCCGAAAAATAAAAATCAATTCGGGCAATGTTTTCATTATCAATAAACCACACAACATTTATCCATGATAAATGCCGTACATTCGAAAGTATTAAGTCTACAGAGAACATTCTCTCTGACAGAGAAAAATTACTTAATGAAACTGAATTCCTAACATTTGTTGGTAACATGGTTATTTCACCTTCTATCGGAGCGGTAAACTCGCTTGTGTTATTAGGTGTAGGTACATTTGTTCTACCACTCCAAGAAATGTTTGTGCCGAATTCGAAATCTCTATCAATATCTGCACGAGTTTCTCCTCTATTCAAACGCTTTACTAGTCGCCCATCATTATCAAAAATTAAGGTATCTAGATGTCTAGTACTTGCATTATCTCTTCGATCGACAACTATCATATTGCCATTTTCATGCTTAAAACCCTCGATTTGAGCTATGTTTCTGCCAGATTCACCCGTTTTGATAAACTCAAATGTAGCTTCTAAAACAAATTGCTGAAGAAATAAATCAGCTATTTCATTAAAGATATATCCGAAGGTCACAACCTTTGTAGTTTGTTCGTTTCTATTATCAATTAAATACTCTACATCGTTGTAAAGGTATTTTCTGATTATATCATTTCTATTTGTATGCGCATTTCTACCATCTGTAAAAAAATATAAGACATTCACAGGAAAATTTTCAATGATTTCATAGTGATTAAGCGTAAAGGCATATTCATTTTTGCCTTGTCTTAATGCTTGAAGCCAATCATTCAGAGCAGTTAAGTTTTCATACATTTCGTTATTTGTCATTTCGCGTTCAAAATTTCCAAGATTAAATTCGGATTCTCTACAGGAAACTAAAAAAGTTGAAGCGAAAATTATTATAAGTACACCAAAAACTCTCTTTTTCAATTCAAATCATTCCTTCCTATTATATAACGCTTTGAGAAACACGCTGTCAAGTAACAGCGTGCATTAATTTGATATAAAATTTACTAAAGAAACTCGTATAGTTTATTATCTTCTGTTAAAGTTATTTTTAAAACAACTAAGACTATACTTAATAAAACTAGAATTCCATAGGATATCCAAATAAATTCAAAATTAAAACGAGGATAATATTGCATAACTTCTAATAACAAGCTAGCAATAAAACCGATAAAGAAAAAAAGAACAATCGCCGTAGAGCGTAAAATATTATAAATCATTTTGTTTTTTCGATTTACGTTAAGATAGTGTAAAACAATAATCGCATAAATTGGCAATATTACAAAAAAAACGCTCATCCAAGGTATTGCGTTAAATATACCTAATAGTGGTAAATGTATTAAAAGCATTATCGCCATCGGATTGACAATAACTTTAAGATACTTCTTATTTTTCATTTTTCATCCTCTTCATTAGCCTATATAAATATTATTGTTATTTCCAGAAAAATCAAACTAAAATTATCATAAAAAGTTAAAACATTATAACATAAATACTTTTAGCTTTATTAATTAAATAATCCTTTAATAAAGCTAAATTCCAAATAATTTATTTTTTGCTTATTTTTTTATTTATAGCCGCAAGTTCTAAGCCAAATAAGATAAAACTTAAGATACCAATAACTACAAATACAGTTTGAATCAAATAGATAGTATTACCAAAATCTTGTGTTGAAACTTGCACAAAACTCGTCATCACCCAAGCAAGAAATAAAAAGATCAATGTCACAACAACCTTTTTAGCATCATTTACACTATCTCTATTACTTTTTGACTTTCTTGCCCAAAAGATATTGATAATTATACAAGGCGAATAAACTAACGCAACTAACATAAATGTTAATAATACACCTAATTGATAACCAATCATAAAAATATGTAAAACCATAATTATCGCCAAAAAATATTGAAAGTAACTGAGCCTGTCTTTATTGTCATCATCAAAGATAAGTTCAATAATATATAAAATAACATTAAGAATTACTACTAAACCAAAAGTTATTTCCATTACCTGATCATAAGTTGTATTGCGGGATAAAACAAGCCAAAACCAAGTTGAAAAGATAAATACCAAAGTACTACCTAACTTCTTTGAAGCCAGTCCAATAGTTTTTTCTGTGCTAGGCCATTTAATAAACCAGAAAACATTTAAGATAACGCCAAATGAATAAATAAGGGCTAAGGAAATCCGAATAAATAAATCGATATCTAACCAGACCGTCATAAAAATTAAATGCGCAATCATGATTAAGATCAATAGCGACTGCAGGTAATTTAGCAAAACTTTATTTTTCATTTGATAATCCCTCTGTTTCCTATCTATAGATTATATCATTTTTCAGCTTTTTTTTCAAATAAAAATAACCACGATTTGCTCGTGGTTATCTTCTTAGGCCAAAGTGATAATAAAACTTCCCGTCGCACCTTGGGAGAGATGCGAACCAAAGAAAACATAATGGGTCCCAGCATCTAATGTAAAAATCCCTTGTGACGCTATTATAGAATTATATAAGTTATTGTTTGTAAAAATACTATTAGTTAATGAGCTACCACTAACTGTAGTTATCGCAATACGAATTCTTGTTTCTTCAGTAACGACTAATCTAAACCACATGCCACTTCTATTAACCGTAAAGTTGCCTGACGAAACTCCAATCTGAAGATTCGGCGCAACATTTAAGGTGTTTGTTAAATCTTCAATGGTTAAAGCGCCATTGACTGAACCGATTGTGCCATTTAGACGCAGATTAATAAAAATTGTTCCAGCTGGTAAGGTAGCTGAATGCGTTATGCCACCATTATGATTATGAGTCATAAACCGTGTTAAGTTATTATCATTTAAGTGTGCCGATACACCTAAATGATTAATTACTTCATGGAAGCGAAAACGAACATTTGTTTCTCTGCTTAACTCCAATCTAAACCAAACACCAGCTGTGTCAAGGTCCATAAAAGCCGTCTGAACACCAAAGGTAATTAATTGAGCATTTGTTAATGCCTTAGTAACATTGGTCAGTAGTAAATTTCCTGATGCCATACCGCCAAATTCATTATAAAATCGGATATAATAAATTCCTGCAGACAAACTACTTACATTTGTTACAAATGGACCTGTTTGAACGATAGCGACTCCTAAATCATTAACTGAAAATAAAGATGCATTAGTCCCAAAACCAAATCCCTGATGTAAAAAAGCGGAAATTTGCACTTGTGTTTGTTGAGTTAGTTCTAGTCTATACCAAAGACCAATATTATCAACTGTCAGATTAGACGAAAGCTGGTCAAGCGTTATAGAGTTATTCACAAGCAAACTGAAATCATCCACTCTAACGCTTAAATCCTGAACTCCAGAAAAAGAGACAAGTTGAACCCAATATGTACCCGCATCTAACGTTCCTACTCCAAGTCTTCTGTTAGACGAAGTAATCATTCTACTCCTTGAGAAATCAAAGGAACTTAAATAAGCTTCAATATTAGCTGAAAATCCTGAATTTAGTAACCAACCAAGCTGGATAGTGGTTTCTTGAGCTAAAGTTAACATAAACCAAGCACCAGGCGTTGAAACAAGTTGTGCATCGGAAGTAGTTCCTAAAAATAGCTCAGTAGCAACAAATTTTGATTCGATCGTTTGACAATTCGAACAAGTTCTCCGATGCGTTTCTGGTCTTGAAAAAGTCGCAGCCGCAAAGAAACTCCATTCGCTAAAATTATGACCAATAGCTGGTAAAATTTCTGAATCTAAAACCGTTTCAGATCTTGGACATCTTAATTCTCTTAAACCATTTTCTGTACAAGTTGGCGCTAAAACTATTATCCAGACACCCTCTAGATGACCTAATGCTGGTAAGATAATTTTATTTGTATGATTTGTATCATTCAAGCAGACATAAAGACGATAACCAGCTAATGTGCAAGTTGGCTCAACTATCCTAGAAAGCTGAAAGTTATGACCAATAGCTGGTAAAATTTCTGAATCTAAAACCGTTTCAGATCTGGGGCATCTTAATTCCCTTAAACCATTTTCTGTACAAGTTGGCGCTAAAACTATTAGCCAGACACCCTCTAGATGACCTAAAGCCGGAAGTATAACTTTATTAGTATAACTTGGATCAACGGCACAAATATATAGACGATAGCCTGCTTCTGTACAAGTAGGATTCAAATAGCTAACTAATTGAAAATCATGGATTAAGACTGGAATAACTTCTGTATCCAATACGGTATTACAACGCAAACATCTTAATTCTTTTAGACCTTCTGTCGTAAAAGTTGGTTCTAAAACTGTTACCCAAGCACCTTCACTATGTCCTAAAGCCGGAACTACAACTCTATTAGTATAACTTGGATCAACAGAACAGACATATAAACGATAGCCTGCTTCTGTACAAGTAGGATTCAAATAGCTGGCTAATTGAAAATCATGGATTAAGACTGGAATAACTTCTGTATCCAACACGGTATTACAACGCAAACACCTTAATTCCTTTAGACCCTCTATCGTAAAAGTTGGTTCTAAAACTGTTACCCAAGCACCTTCACTATGTCCTAAAGCAGGAACTACAACTCTATTCGTATAAGTTGAATCAACAGAACAGACATATAAACGATAACCTTCTTCTGTACAAGTAGGATCCAAATAGCTAACTAATTGAAAATCATGGATTAAGACCGGAATAATTTCTGAAGCTAAAACATCATCACATCTCGGGCACCTTAATTCCCTTAAACCTTCAGTTATGAATGTTGGCTCTAAAACTATAACCCAAACAGCTGTTTCGTGCCCTAAAAATGGAATTACTTCGGTTTTTAAAACAGTGCCGTCATGACATCTGAATTCCCTAATCCCGTCAGTTATACATGTAGGCTCTTGGATAATAATCCATGTGGCATCCTGACAAGTGTTATTTGTTGTTACATCGTTAGTGCTTGCGGCGCAGGCAACTAATGTGATAATTGAAATTATAGTAAAAAAAGCCGCAAATATTTTTGAAAGCTTATTCATTTATTAATCCCCTTTTTCAATTAATTAATATCTTTATTATATATAATTATATCACTATATTCTATTAAATGTGCAAAAATGATTCTAGATCTCTAAACTAATCTTTAACTTTTACTTGAGGTATTTGGTTTATCTAAAAGATAATACATCAAAAACATTTGCTTTTTTTAATTATTCTTTTTTTGTTGCAAAAGCAAAATTAATTCCCTTAAAGTTTTAGCTGCGACTGCGGTTGAAGCACCACTAGCGTCTAAATGCGGAGATAATTCAACGATATCAGCGCCAACTATTTTATTAAGCTTCTCAAATTGCTCCATCGCCCAAAGCAATTCCTTATAGGAAATTCCTCCTGGTTCAGGCGTTCCGGTTCCCGGAAAAACCGAAGGATCTAAAACGTCTAAATCAATTGTAATATAAACAGGAATATCCTTTATTTTTTCAACAATTTTATCAAGTCCTGTTAAATCAAATTTCTGTTGATAAATATGCGTTTTTGCCCATTCAAATTCTTCTTTAGCCCCGCTTCGGATGCCAAATTGATATATTCTGTCGTTTCCTAAAAATTTATGTGCGTGCCGCATAAATGTTGCGTGCGAAAATTGCATCCCAAAAAATTCTTCTCTTAAATCTGTATGAGCATCAAAATGAATAACACAGACTTCAGGATATCTTTCATAGATTGCTTTAATTACTGGATAACTAACTAAATGCTCGCCACCAATCATCATTGGGACTTTATTATCTTTTAGGATTTTTTTAGTAGTTTCATAGATAACATCTAAAGCTTTTGGCACATCCCCAATCGGAATATCTAAGTCACCAATATCAGCAGTTTTATAATCCTTTAAATCCATATCTCGATACGGTGAATACCATTCAACCCCTATCGAATCTACTCTAATGGCATTTCCAGCAAATCTAGTACCAGGTCTAAAAGAAGTTGTCGCATCCATTGGTACACTAAATATTATGACATCTGCATCTTTATATTCACTATCGCAGCTTTGAAACGAAAGATCTACTTTTTTAAATTTCATTGTTCCTCCCTCCATTTAAACCAAATCTCTTTATCAACTACTTTAACGGTCCCATCTTCAGTATCAGATAAAATTGTTGAGCCTTGCTCAATATAAAATTTCAAATCATCAATAACACTTTTACACATTATTTCCCCTGGAATCACAATAGGAATACCTGGTGGATAAATCATAATAGATTCAGCAGCTATTTCATCTATTGCCTCTTCTAATAAAACGTATTTTATTGGCGCATGCACAGCGGCTTCCCTTGGTCTTGTATATACTTCTGGAAAAGTATTATTAATAAAGATTTTTTTTACTATATTTTTATTCTTTCGATGATTTTCTGCAAGTTTTTCTAATGCTTCAACTAATTGATCAGCGTCCTGTTGACTAGAAGCTATGCTAAAGAGTGCTAAAATCAAATGAGTCTCAGCTAATTCAACTTGAATCCTTGATTCATCAAATAGTTCTTTATATGCTTCAAACCCACTTATTCCTAAATCAGAAACTTTGATAATAATTTTAGTTAAATCGTATTCAAATTTTGATTCTTTAAAGTAAGTTGGCAAAATTGCTTTTATTCCAGAAATTTTATTAATGCGCTCTCTGGTATCAGCTGTTAAGGCAATAATACGATCCAACTCTTTTTTTCCATGGTTATAGATATTTTTTCTAGCCACATCAATTGATCCCATTAACAATGAAGAGGGCGAGGTAGTTGAAATAATATTGAGGATTGTTCTGATTCTGGCTGGTGTAATTCGCTTTCCTTGTAGCAATAAAACCGAAGACTGCGTTAAAGAACCAATTGTCTTATGCGTTGAACACGCTGCCATATCGGCTTTTGCTTGCATCGCACTTATTGGTAGCTGATCATTAAAAGCAAAATGAGAGCCATGGGCTTCGTCAACTAAAACAACCATATCATAGCTATGAGCAAAATCAACGATTGTTTTTAAATCAGAAGCAACACCAAAATAAGTCGGATTAATAACAAAAACTGCTTTAGCGTCAGGATTTTCTAGAATTGCCTGCTTTACGGATTCCAACGGCATACCATTAGCAATTCCTAAATCAGCATCCATTACTGGCTTTACAAAAATTGGGATTGCGCCCGATAAAATCAAACCATTGATAATTGATTTATGAACGTTTCTTGGCATAATGATTTTTTCTTTGGCTCTGACAGCTGCCATAATCATTGTCATAATACCTTGGGAAGTTCCGTTAGTCAGGAAATAAGCATGTTCCGCAAAAAAAGCCTCAGCTAATAATTCCTGAGCTTCTTTGATTACACCCACCGGATGGTTTAAGGTATCTAAACCTCTAGGAGCATTAACATCTAACATTAAAGTATTCTGGCCAACGTATTCCTTAAATTCATCATTAATTTTTCCCATTTTATGACCTGGAACATCAAAATGTGCGGCTTTAAAAGTCGTATATTCTTTCAGTTTAGTGAAAAACGGAGTCTTGTTTTGCTTCACTATAACACCTCTATATTTTATTATCATCTTATTTTATCATAAAAATCTTTTTTTGATATTTTTTTATTTTTGTTTTGAAAAAAATCAAACAAAAAAGCACCTAGCGATTAAAATTTTTTCACTAAGTGCTTTAAATATTATTCAATAACTGATTTCACACTTTAAAACTTATATGAATCTCCCTTCTAAAAACCATGCATGTCCAGGTGTTTTCATCCATATAAATCCTCTGCTTATTAATCCCAAGTTACTTTATAATATCCATTTTTAGCATCACCAATACGCTTTAGTAAACCTTTATCTTTAAGTTGTTTAACATTTTTATCGATGGCTCTAGTGGAAATTCCTAAGTCAGCTGCTAGGACGGCAATTTTTATAAATTCATTTCCAGAAATTAACTCTAATATCCGTTTTTGAGTTTTATTGAGCCTTGCAAGAATCGTTGATAGTTCGTTGGTGGTTCGTTGATAGTTCGTTGACGACTCGTTGACAGTTTTATCTCTGCTTAAAAGTTTTAACACCCGTTCATCGTATTTAAACACTGCAGTTACAAAATTAGGCGATATAACAAAATCATCTTCCTTATAAATGCTCATAATTCTTTGCATGCCAGAGCCTAAGTGCTCTCCTAATTCCATATCGACAAAAACGCGCATAATTTCTCGATTACGCGGCAAACTTCTGCCCGCAAAAAACTCTTTTTCGGTCAGCCCTGATGGTAAACCACCTGTAGAGGTTATCTCAACCCGATCGGAATAAAATTCTACTACAGGAAAAGCACCATTAATATAATCATTATGTAAGATACTGTTTAAAGTTGCTTCACGCAATGCAGTATGATCTACCAATCTTGTTTCAATTCGATTAGGGTAGGTTATTTCAATTGCTGTTTCATTATACATATTAAGACAATTTAACATATTATAGGCTGATTTAATTAAGCAACAACTTCCCAACTCTTGTTTATTTAAAATAACAGTTTTGTCTTTACCTGCGTATTTTACAACTCGCATAAAAGTTGAATTATTATCACTCATCAAATAAGCTGCATAATTATATTTACCATCTTCCGTAAATAAATCAAGATTTTTGAGGAAATAATCACTATTTGCATTATGGCCCTTTTCTTGGTAAAAGATTTTTAATTGTTGAAAAGAGAGGTTTTGCCTCGGAGAAATTACTGTTTGTAATGTGCGACTTATTCGTCTGGCATACATAACATCAATTATATCTTGGCTCATTTGTGAGTTTTGGGTTCCTATTCTAGCATAACAGCCTTTTGGTGTCATACCGTATTTCCTAATATAAAATGGTTTTTCATAACCACTTGCGATTTTAATAACAAGATATTCCTTATTATTGTCTCCTAATTTTGGCGTAACCGTAAAAAGGCCTAAGGCTGACGGATAAATATTATTCTTAATTCTGTCGATAAAAGCAAGGGCTTCTTTATCATAGTTGGTCAATCCGCAAGCGATGCCATCAGCATCTACTCCTAACCACAATTCACCACCTTTAGTATTTAAAAAAGCAACAACACTTTTCTCTATATCATCTGTCATTTGACTTTTATATTCTCTAATATCTGTCTCTTGTAGTGTCATAATATCCCTTCCTATCCAAAATTAATCTTTTAATATTATTTTTAATCGTCGAAGTTGTAAATATTATACTAAATATCAACAATTATTAAAAGGTAATTCAGAATAAATTTAATTCAAATCACTATAATTAATTTTTAAAGAAAAAAGTGAAAATTACTACAATAATCAGCGAAAAAGTGATATAATATTATCTATTGCGGCTGTGGTGAAATTGGTATACACGCTATCTTGAGGGGGTAGTGACTTACGTCGTACGAGTTCGAATCTCGTCAGCCGCACCACATAACAACTAGCACAAGATGCGTTGTCGCAAACTCAAATCTCTTAATCACATGGGTAAGAACAAAAGCCCCAGTTGCCTATCTTGGCTCTGCTGGGGCTTTTTGCTATACTGTTTCGCTCATCTCTACTTCGCTTTTGAATACGAAGCACAGTTTTGTCTGCGTGCCGTCCGTGGTAGTTTCTTGTCTTTGGATTACCACTTTGTCTACGCTGGCTTGGAAGGTTGATGGTCGAAGGCTTGAATTGGATCTCTTATGATGTCGCCGAATAACTTGATTCGATATTCCATTAGTGCTTTCTCGTCTTCTATCTTGCGTGCGACGAACAGTTCTTGGCGTAGACTGTCTATTTCTCTGCCTAGGCGTTCCCACACCGCCGCCACTTTCATGGCGATTCCTTTTGATTTTTAGGCACGAAAAAACCGCCCTTGGTGAGCGGTCTTTGCTTTTTAATTTAATTATTACGCTACTGAACTTTCTTTCAGTTTGTCTTCTTTAATTCCCTTTACTAGGTTTAGCCATAACGAGAATGTCATAATTCTTACGATTGCAATGATAATTGGTAGTGTTGCGTTAATTACCATCATTACCAAAAGCACGGTCGTTGCAATTTCATGCCAGTTCAAAAATGTTGAAAGCAAAAATAGCCCTATCCAAACTGCTGCTTGAAAAATGGTTATGATGTTTAGGTTCTTCCACATTTTTGCACTTGTTGTTTCGTTGAACTCTTTTTTGAGTTCTTCTTGTTGTTCTTTTGTCATTTCGCTATAAGTTCTCCTTTTTTCGATTTCCCTTAATAGGCTCATGGAATTTTCTTCCGCTCGCTTTGCGACTTCTGCGGGTGGGACTTTTTCCCCACATAGTAATTCGGTGACTGAAATTCCCAGTTCTTCGCTAAGCCTAAGCATTAACGATGAATCGGGTGTTCCTTTTCCGCATTCCCACTTGGAAACTGCCCTATCGGTCACATGAAGTCTTTTTGCAAGTTCGCTTTGCGTTAGCCTTTTTTCTTTTCGCATCTCGGCTATGAACGCACCTGTTTTGTCTATGTTCATGTCGTGTGCCTCCTTCTCACTCTTATATTTTACTATTTTTCGAATACTTATTCCAGCGTTTAAGCCCAACGAATCGTTGAGTTTTGTATTTTTAAGGAATTTCAGTCGACTTTTCGAAACGCTCGGCGATGCGGTCGTCCAAGCCTTTTAGTTTTCGGATCGCGCTTAAGAACCGAGTACCTCGGAAGTTGCTTGTGCCGAAGTTAAGAATGTAAAACGATTTGCCAATAGCCATTGAAAACAACTTCCAGATTTATTAAGCCAACATTACCTATGAATATTATATCCAGAAAATCAAAAAATAAAATCATGAAAAAATATCATGATTATAGATTTTATACTACCGACCTAAGCGGCCGGATTATTAACTTGCCCAGATTTATTGAAGATGAAATTGAAAAAGATCTCCAATGGATGAGTGAGTTTTCCGAACAATTTAGCACTTGGTATTCAAAGGATAGTTGTTATGTCATCGTGCTACATAAACATGAAAGTTTTGATGACATTTTTAAAGAGTTACCTTTTCTGAAAAATCAAAAACCAGAATCGGAAAATAAATGGGGCAGAAAATATCCAATAGGCGATGCCGGAAATTTTATTTCTGTCTATAAATCCTATCTAAAGGAACTTAAGACCTATAAATAATCTTTTGACTTTGTTTGATTATTCTTTAATTATTTACGCTTTCGTGATATAATTAGCCTTAAATCTAAATTTACCAACGAAAGGATAAATAATATGTTTTTAACAATATACAGTGACATTAAAACTTTTTATAAAGATACATACGAAATATTAATGCGACAAGAAGCACAAAATGTAATTCCTTTAGGTAATGTCATTCTCGGTAATGAAGGAAAAGATAAAACCGATTGGCGTGATCCTGCTAACTGGTTTATGGCCGCTGTTTCTAATAATAAAGAAATACTTCTTACAGCTATTATGACGCCACCACATAACTTAACTTTATATGCAACTGATAATATAAATGATGAGTTAGCGCTAAAGTGCCTGTTGGAAGGTATAATAAAAAATAACATTAATATTCCCGGTGTCATGGCGGAAAAATCTTTGGCCGAAATGTTTGCTCAAGCATATTCTAAAACATATGGAGTTACTTATAAAATTAATACAAATCAACGGATTTATGAACTTTTAAAAGTAAACACAGAAATTGCAAATATTGGTTCTACGCGTTTAGCAAATCAAAAAGATTTATCATTTTTGCCTTATTGGATGAAAGGATTCGATAATGACTGTTTTGGCGATACCTTAGATACAGGAACTGATATAAATAAATATATCTACCGAATGTCAGGCAATAATCTTTATATTTTAGAAGATCAGGATATTCCTGTAACTATGACAAAAATCAGCCGCCAATTACAGACTGTATGTGTGATTGGCATGGTATATACACCTCCATACTTTCGTGGAAAAGGTTATGCTACTGCTTGTGTAGCTGCTGTAAGTCAATTCGCTTTAGACCGCGGCTTTAAGAAATGTGTATTATATACTGATTTAGCTAATCCGACTTCTAACAACATCTATATGAGAATCGGTTATAAACCAATTTGTGATTCGACAGAAATAAAATTTAGCAAAACAAATAAACAGATTCATTAAATAAAAATTATAAATAGGATGGCTATTATATTTTGCCATCCTATTTTTGTATATTGTCAATCCAGAAAAAAGGAATGACTTTTATTCAATTAGAAATCATTCCTTTATAGAAATTTATAATCTTCTTGAAGCCTGAAGATGCTTTTTCAAGAACTGCCCGGTATAACTGAGTTTACTTTCTGTAAGGCCATCAACACTACCAGTATAAATAATCTGACCGCCTTTATTGCCTCCCTCATAACCAAGATCAATAATATGATCCGCACACATAATGACATCAAGATTATGCTCAATAATAATAACTGTTGCGCCTTCGTCAGCGATTTTATTAATAACTTTTAATAAACGTTTGATATCATCTGTATGAAGTCCGGTTGTCGGCTCATCTAAAATATATAATGTCTTATCACTAATTCTTCTATGCAACTCTGATGCTAGTTTAACCCTTTGCGCTTCTCCGCCTGATAAAGTCAGTGAAGACTGACCAAGTTTTAAATAACCTAATCCAACATCAAATAAAGTTTGCAGTTTCTCTTTGATTTTATAGATATTCTTAAAAAACTCTAAAGCACTCTCAATTGTCATATCAAGTATATCCGCAATACTTTTATCTTTATATTTAATATCTAAAGTTTCTCTGTTATATCTCTTACCTTTACAGACATCACAGACAACAAAAACATCAGGTAAAAAATGCATGGATATCCGTTTAACTCCGTCACCACCACAATGTTCGCATCGACCGCCTTTAACATTGAAAGAAAAACGACCTTTTTCATAACCTCGTAATTTAGCCTCTGAGGTATGGGTAAATATATCTCTGATATCATCAAATACTCCTGTATAAGTTGCAGGGTTACTTCTTGGCGTCCTACCAATTGGTGATTGTGAGATATCAATGATTTTTTCAATATAATTTAATCCATCAATACTTTCAAATTTACCAGGTAAGTCTTTTGATTTATATAAATGGTTATGAATTGCCCGATATAAAATTTGGTTTACCAGTGTACTTTTACCGCTACCACTAACTCCTGTTACACAGGTGATTGTACCTAAAGGAAATTTAGCATCAACATTTTTAAGATTATTTTCCGTACAACCTTTAACAACTAAAAAGTTACCATTGCCCGGACGATTTACAGTTGGTTTTTCGATTCTTTCTTTTCCTGCTAAATAACGACCAGTCAAACTATTGTCATCTTGCATTACTTCCAATGGCGTACCAGCCGCAACAACATAACCGCCATGAATTCCTGCTCCAGGTCCGATATCAATTAAGTAATCAGCTTCAAGCATCGTTTCTTCATCGTGCTCTACTACGATTAAAGTATTATCAAGGTCACGCATTTTCTTTAGGGTATTAATTAGTTTTTCGTTATCCCGTTGATGAAGGCCAATAGAAGGCTCATCTAAAACATATAAAACACCTGATAGTTGTGAACCAATCTGGGTAGCTAGTCTGATTCGTTGCGCCTCACCACCAGAAAGAGTCATAGCTGCTCTGGAAAGCGTTAAATAATCTAAACCGACATCAATTAAAAAGCGAATCCGATCTTTGATTTCTTTAATTGCTAATTCAGCAATCTTTGCTTTTTCCGGATCAAGCTTTAGATTAACAATAAAATCCATTAAGCCAGTAATTGGCATGCTCATCAAATCGCTGATATTCTTATTAGCTATCTTAACATGTAAAACCATCGGATTAAGACGCTTTCCTTTACAGACCGGACATTCGCTTTCAATCATAAAGCCATCAATCCAATCTCTAATCCATTCCGAACTTGTTTCTGCATATCGCCTTTGAAAATGGGTAATTATACCTTCAAAATCATCGGTTTTTTCATGAACACGCCCTGAAGTTGACTTTAATTTAAAATGAATCTTTTCCTTTGTCCCGTAAAGTAAAATTTTCTTATGAGCTTCTGATAATTTTTCAAAAGGCATATTCATATCAATTTTAAAGTGCTGACAAACCGTTTCTAAAGTACTCATTGAAAGATTATTATTATCGACATTTTTATATGGCAAAATCGCGCCTTTATTAATACTTAATTTCTTATTAAGAATCAAATCTTCCGATATTTCTGATTTTCTTCCTAGTCCATTACAATGTGAACAAGCCCCAAGCGGTGAATTAAAAGAAAAAAGTCTTGGCTCAAGTTCATTCAAACTGTAATCACAAATCTTACAAGCATACTTCTCACTAAAAATTAGCTCTTTTTCATTCATTGTATCACAGATAACTTTACCATTAGCTAACTTTAAAGCTGTCTCCACTGAATCAGCGACTCGGGAACGAACATCATCTTTTATAACAATCCTATCGATAACAACATCAATTTTATGTTTTTTGTTTTTATCTAATTCAATCGCTGAATCTAGCTCTACAAGCTCGCCATTGATTTTCGCTCTCACAAATCCATCTTTGATTAAACTCTCAATTGTTTTCTTGTGCGTTCCTTTTTCCAGATTCACTACTGGCGCTAAAATCATAATTCTGCTATCAGTTTCTAATTCCAGAATTTTATTAATGATTTCTTCTGCGCTTTGGGATTCAATTGGTTCGTTATGAGTAATACAATGAGGGGTTCCGATTCGCGCAAAAAGAATTCGGAAGTAATCATATATTTCTGTTACAGTCCCAACTGTTGAACGTGGGTTTTTGCTTGTTGATTTCTGATCAATAGAAATGCTTGGGCTCAAGCCTTCTATAGAATCAACTAAGGGTTTTTCCATATTGCCTAGAAATTGTCTGGCATAGCTACTTAAAGACTCGACATAACGTCTTTGTCCTTCTTGATAAATTGTATCAAAAGCCAACGAACTTTTTCCACTTCCGGAAAGTCCTGTCATAACGACTAATTTATTTTTTGGTATTTCGATACTGACATTCTTTAAATTATTTTCCCGGGCACCAATGATCCGGATTTTATCATTATTCATACTATTAATCCTTTTAATTCCTCTTCTTCAATAATTCTAACACCAAACTCTTTGGCTTTATCTAATTTTGTGCCAGCCTCTTTACCACAAATTAAAAAATCAAGTTTCTTCGATACACTATTTAAGACCTTAGCACCTAGATTTTCCAGAGTTTCAGTTAGTTCATTTCTTTTGATATTTTCTAAAGTTCCCGTAATAACAACACTCTTTCCGGAAAAAAAGTGATCGGTCTTGATTTCAACTCCATCATAAACAGTATTAATGCCATAACTTTTAATTTTTTCAATAATCGCCGGATTTTCCTGAAAAAAGATTGTTACATTAAAACTGATTATTTCACCAATATCCATTATCGCATTAAGCTCTTCAGCTGTTGCCTGACTCAAACGTTCAAGGCTTCTAAAACTTTTGGCTAATACTTTAGCTGCTTTCGCTCCGACATTTCTGATACCTAATCCAAACAACAACTTATCTAATGAGTTATTTTTACTTGATTCAACATTGTCCAGAATCTTTTGAATTGATTTCACTCCCAGTCCCGGAAGTTCAATCAGCTCTTCATAACGATTTTTTAATTCATAGATATCAAAGATATTCTTTAAAAAACCTTTTTCATAGAATTGTTCTAATATTTTTTCGCCCATTGATTCAATATTCATAGCGTTGCGCTCACAAAAATGCCTTAATGACGCCAATTCCTTTTCCGGACATGACTTATTTAAGCAAAAATGTTCCGCATCTTTCTTAACAAGTTCAAAATCACAACTAGGACAATTATTAATCATTGTAAATGCTTCTAACTGATAAAATTCTTCGTCTTTAATCGTTTCCGCGACTTCAGGAATAACATCACCTGCTTTTTGGATAACAACCGAAGCACCAATTCTGATATCTTTCAGTTTGCAGTAGTCTTCGTTATGCAGTGTTGCCCTCTTAATCGTTGAACCACTTAAAAAAACTGGCTCAAGTTCACAGACTGGTGTAATAGAACCGGTTCTTCCGACTTGGAAGGTTATGCCAAGAATTTTAGTTGTGGCCTGTTCGGCTTGAAATTTATAAGCTATGGCCCATTTTGGATGTTTAGAGGTATAGCCGATTGTTTCATGGGCTTTCAACTCATTAACTTTAATTACGATACCATCAATTTCATAATCAAGTTCATTTTTTTGTCTTTCAAACTCTGATACATAAGCAATCATTTCCTCAACATTTTTTACTATACGTCCTAACGGATTCGTATTTAATCCTAACTCTTCAAATAAAGCCAGGACCTCGTGTTGATAGTTATAATCTTTGGCATCTACTAAATTATATAAAAAGATATTTAAATTTCTTTTCGCAACAATCTTCGAATCTAACTGTCTTAAAGTTCCTGCTGCCGCATTTCTGGGATTTTGAAAAAGCATCTCTTCATTAGCTTTTCTTTCTTCATTCAGCTTTTCAAAACTTTTCTTCGGCATATAAACTTCACCGCGAACTTCAAAAGATAAAGGCTTTGAAAGTTGATGAGGTAAAGTTTTAATCGTTTTAATGTTTTCAGTAATATTCTCGCCAACCTGGCCATCTCCACGAGTTGAAGCGACATTAAGTTTGCCATCTATATACTCTAAGTTAACTGCCAAGCCATCAATTTTCAGTTCACAACTATAAGTAGGATTCGGATATTCCTTTTGGATACGCTCATCAAACTTTCTTAAATCATCAGCGGAAAAGGCATTGTTCAAGCTAAGCATTGGTTGTTTATGAATAACTTTTTCGAACTTTTCAGAAACAAAACCACCAACCTTTTGTGTTGGCGAATTTGGACTTAAAAACTTTGGATGTTCTTCTTCGAGTCTTTTTAATTCCTGAAGTAAGTGATCGTATTCATTGTCACCTAAAGAAGGATTATCATTCTTAAAATAATCTATATTGGCCTTATTTAGAATTCTTACTAATTCTTCAATTCTTTTTTGTGACGCACTCATCTTTTTCCTCCGCTTGTTTACAAATTGAAGGATGATCCTTCATTACTTTTTTCATACCAAAAGGCGCTTTAAAGGCGACCTCCAAAACATCACCTTCAATTCGGATAACGATACCTGTCTCAAAAATCTGATGTACTACTAAATCCCCTGGCCGGTATTCTGTACCGCTACTTAATTTTTGTGGTCTTACTGGTGTCGGTCTTTTTTGGACTAAAGATTTATTAGCATTAAGATTTTCTAACAAACTAATATCAAGTTCCTGCACAAATTGAGAAGGCGAAAAACGATTGTAGTTACCGTATAATAGCCGCTCCTGAGAATTTGTTAAATAAAGATATTCTTTACTTCTTGTTAAACCTACATAACAGACTCTTCTTTCTTCTTCTGTATCAAAAGTTGACATTAGTGATTTTAAAGAAGGAAAGATTCCCTGTTCAAGACAAGGCAGGAAGACAACTTCAAATTCCAGTCCTTTGACTTGATGATAATTAGAAAGCCGGACTCGTGGCGTCTCATCAGTTGAGAAATCCGCATCTGTTTTCAACACTAAATCATTTAACAAAAGCTGAAAAGTTTCATGATTATTATGCCCCAAATGAAGTTCTGAAACCTCAAAAAATATCGATTTAAACTCATTAACATTATCGACTCTATCGGTATTGTCTTTTTCAATATCTTTTAAATGTTGAAGATAGCCAGTTTTATCCAGGACCAAATCAATAAAATCAGGCATTGACAATTCTTCAATTTTAGTTCTTAATTCGATAATTGTCTGGTAAAAAGGCTCTATAATCGCTTTTTGTTTTTCGGTAAAAGGAAATTCCAATAATATATCGAAAATGCTTTTTTGTTTACTTTCCGCAAATTCTTCCATCTTTCGAAAAGTTTTACCACCAATACCTGTTATATGTTTAGGAATATTAAAAATTCTCTTCAAGAAAAAATCAGATTCCGATTTCAGAATAACCCGCAGATAAGCGATTAAATCTTTAACTTCCATACGGGCATAAAACGATAAACCACCATATATTACATATGGTATTTTATACTGGATAAAGATTTCCTCAAAGTTACGGCTTAAAGCATTGTTTCGATAAATAACTGCCATTTCCGAAAATGGAATGCCTTGTTTTTCCTTCTTTAAAATTTCCGCAGCGATATAATGAACTTCTTCCCGATAGTTCATAAATCGTTTATAAAAAACTTTTGGCGCTTCTAATCTTTTAGAATAAAGATTTTTAGGAACTCGATCAGAATTATGCTTAATCAAATTATTCGCAACATCTAAAATATTCTGACTTGAACGATAATTTTCCTCTAATTTAATTAACTTATAGTTAGGAAAGTAATCCATGAAATAATTTAAATTTTTATAGTTAGCGCCTCTGAAAGCATAAATACTCTGATCCTGATCCCCAACAATAAAAATATTCTGATGTATTTCTGCTAGGTGAATTAGGATTTTAAACTGAATCATATTAGTATCCTGAAATTCATCTACCAGAATATAACTGAAATTTTCCTGAAAGTTTTTTCTGACTTCCGGAAAGTTTTCTAATAATTGCAAAGTCAAATACAATAAATCATCAAAGTCAACAAGGTTATTTTTACGAGTATAGTCTTTATATGCTTTACTTAGTTTTTCATAAATATCAGCTAACTCATTCTGCAAGAAAATCTCTTCTAGATTTTTTTCACGACTAATATAATCCAGAATTTTCTCCGGTGGAAAACTTTTAGTATTTATCTCAAAAATATCATAAAAGCCTTTCACTATTTTTAATGAATCATCGTCATTAATGATTTCAAAATTTTTTTTATATCCTAAAAGTGTAATATATTGATGCAATATCCACTTACCTAAAGCATGAAATGTATAGATATGCAACTTTTTCTGAGCTTCAAACTCATCGTTGCGGTTAATCAGATTATTAACTCGATCGCGCATTTCTCTAGTTGCTTTATTAGTAAAAGTAACAGCTAGTATAGTATCAGAAACAATGCCGTGATTATTTATTAAATGGACCATCCGGCTTGTTAAAACTCGTGTTTTTCCACTTCCGGCACCAGCTATTACGATAACTGGTCCTTCGGTCGTCTCAACGGCTTCTTTTTGAGCCGCATTTAATCTATCCAGATAATCAGACATTTTTCTACCTCCTCAAAAGTGAACAAAAGCGAAATAAATATGCTTTAAAGAAGCATTGCGCTTCTTTTCTTTATAAGAAATTACAGGCTAACCTGTAACCTTATGGGTGCTGTTAGACCGCTATTCCTCAAACTCTGAATTACTTCATCGTCTTTGGGTTTACTTTTTGCCATTATATTTAAACTGGCATTAATATCTGAATTGATAAGCTTTCCTGTCTTAGTCTGAAATAAACGATTATTTCTCTTACCAAGATACTCATCAGCTTTAGCTATCTCTTCATTATCATAAAAAGAACACCTTGATGTATAAGCTTCGTTTTGAAGCTTAACTTCAATATTATTCCTCTTAGCTAATGAAATAAGCTTATTATTAAACTTAAATAAAGGTAATCCTACAAAAGACTGATTGCTGACAGCTTTCTGTTTATTAGTCAATTCATCATTCTTGATTCCATGAGTTTTGAGTCCTTTATTATAACCGATAATGATTTCACCAATTTCTTTTTTCATCGCTAAATCAATTATCTGTCTAGCTGCTTTATTAAAGAAGTCCTCAATCCTTAAGTTTCTTTTTCTTAAGGTTTTGATCTGTCTTTTAGTTAAAGGCGTCTTTGGTTTCTTCTTAGAGTTTAATTCAGCTAATTTTTTATTATAA
>WRBM01000019.1 GCA_009784525.1 Erysipelotrichales bacterium
AAAAGCTATGTCCCAACCAGAATTGTAAGACCATTCGCCTGTAATTAAACGTTCTGAAATATCTCCAACGCCCCTTGCGGTTACAGCTCTTGTGCCATGATAAAGAAAAGCTCCTGTTCTACCGAACATTCCTAATTTTACTGCTTTCTTTTTAGGAGCCGTAAACGGTAATAATGTTCCGCCTGAAGCGGCTGTAATTCCGTATAGTGCTACTAGTGTTGCGGGCTTATCCAAAATCTTCTCCAACTAAATGGCGGTATTTCTTCTGGGTCAAAGACAACCGGCACACTATTAAAAATGTTATGCCAATTAGCCGGAAAGTTTATTGGATTGCTGATAGTGTATAAATTGAAATTTCCTGGGCTACTTATATTATACAACATTTCTTCTAAATCGCAAGGGCTAATGAACATTTTTGTTACTGGAGAGTAATATCTACCCTATTATTTCAAGCACCTAAAGCATTTAAAATAAAAACGTTGAACAGTTTTAACACTGAACAACGTTTCGATTTACACAATTTTTATTTAAAAGTTTGTTGTTTTTCTTTAGGCTTTTCATCTGAGATTTCATTAAGCTTTACTTCAATCCCCAACATAGTCAAAAATTTGTATTTTTGTCCTATTTCAATTCCGTCCTTACCACTGTTAAGACCTTTCATTTTTATCATCTTTCCGCTAGAAGTTCTGACTACAGGATAATCCCAAACTGCGCTATCACCATTACCTGTTAATCTAAACTCAATAACTGTTCCAATAATAGTTTCAATTTGATTTTTTTTAAGTCTTGATTTTCCTTTTAAAATTATGCCTATAAGAAAGAAAGAAAGAAAGAGCAAAATAATGGCTAAAAAAGATACTGTCATAAGAGTTGTTGTATCATAGTAATCCCAGTGTAACAATACTCCTATTATTCCACCAATAGCCAAAGATAAAGTTATTATTAAATAAGCAAAGTACCCTAAATAGAATCTTTTAGCTAATTTTTTCTTAGCTTCATTGTATAAATCTTTTTCTGACACCTCGGCTTCCTCCTCTTAATGCTCCTTGAGTAAATGGATTATCAATACCCAAAGTCGTAGTTCTAGCTATTGAATTAAATGTTACATTGCCCCAACTAAAGCCATCTCCTTGTATCAAAGAGACTGTCTCACTTGCTAAAGGTTGCGCTGCAATTTTATATATGACTCTCAAATTCCGAGGAACAATCATGCCGAATGCTGCTATGCCAATTGTTGTTCCATAACCCCATGCAATATCCCATCCTGATTGATAAGACCATTCGCCTGTAATTAAACGCTCAGAAATGTCACCTGTACCTCTTGCGATTGTAGCTCTGCCGACTGTGCCTAACATTCCTAATTTTACTGCTTTCTTTTTAGGAGCTGTAAATGGTAATAACGTTCCACCTGAGGCGGCTGTAATTCCGTATAGCGCTACTAGTGTTGCGGTGCTTATCCAGAATCTTCTCCAACTAAATGGCGGTATTTCTTCTGGGTCAAATACAACCGGCACACTATTAAAAATGTTATGCCAATTAGCGGGAAAGTTTATTGGATTGCTGATAGTGTATAAATTGAAAATTCCTGGGTTATTTATATTATACAACATTTCTTCCAAATCGCAAGGGCTAATGAACATTTTTGTTACTGGAGAGTAATATCTACCCTCGATTTGATATAAATTACTTTCTTGATCGAAAAAATGAGTCTTCCATCTAAACGGATTCATTATTGCTGGATGATGAGGATTATTTTGTGCCGTAATTTCAACTGGTTGGGTATTTGCATTATTATTGGCGTAACTAAAAATTCTGTGTTCACCCCATGCAGTATACTCATAAAATATAATTTCACCAGTTCTAACCCGCCTAAGACCAACGATGTTTCCGATAGTGTCCTTAATATAATACCACACTTCTACTCTAGTTGTTCCCTCAATATATTGAAAACCAACCATTTCATCCGCATTATAGAAGTAAGTTAATGCTCTTCCCTGATTATCTCTTTCTGCTAATAACTTCGGTCCATCATAATAATAATTTATTACTCTCGCGCCGACTGTTTTCCTAAAACGAATGCCTTCAATATTATACTCGTATTTTGATACCACTGATCCTCTAGTATAACTTTCAAGTAAATTGAAGCGCGTATATTCAAGTGTATCTGTTCCCATCCTTATACAATTACCTAGGCGATCATAATTGAATGTCATTAAGCCACTGATATCTGTAAGACGACCATGAGTATAAGTATACTGTCTGACAATTCCAGAGATAGTTTCTCTTGATACGCTGCCATCTAAGTTATAATTATAAACTCTACGACCACTCTCTAAAAACAAATTGCCAGATAAGTTCTCTTCGATTAGTTGACCAGCAGTTCCATATTGATAGTGGTTAGTTACGGTTCTTCCTCTAAAATGAAATGCTGTAAAACTTGTGCTTGCAATTCTTTCACCAACATTCATTGAGCTTGTTGAAGAATAGAGATTATGCGACTCTGTTATTGAGCTAGGAATAAAGGTATTTGCATGATAAAGAATATCTTCTAATATTCTATCAGATCCATCAAGGGATTTGTCTTTTCTTGTAATCCTTCCTAAGCCATCAAATGTATAAGTAGTTCTTTCACGATGAATATTACTTGCTAATAAATCGAGAGTTTCTGTAATTCGAGGATTTATAAACACTGTATTGTCAACAACAATATCATTATCATGCGCTCTTCTACCGATTCCAAATCCTTCTAAGCTATAACTAACTCGTTCCACACCTGATGCACTGATAGTTGTTAAAGTTCCATTTCTATATTCTTTAATCTCAGTATCATCATGAGTATAGTCGAAGGTTTGTTGCCTATTTTCAAACGGATCATGATAACCTGTAATTCCTGAAACGACTTGACTTTCGCTAACCGTTTGCCTGCTAAAGTTTGTTTGAGATTCATTCTGATTAATACTTGTCATTCTACCAAAATTATCCATAGAAATAATCGTAGTGTCAGTTGCCGTAGTTAATCCACGATTTCTGAACCCTCTTCTTGTTATTACGTTATTATTTCTATCAATTTCTGTTTCTGTATGCAAGACCCTAAAAGTTCCCTCAACATAAAAACATCTAATCAGATTATCCAGTTCGCCATATTCGAACTCATAGTGATAATTTGTTCCTAAATTTCTAATCGCTGTTACTCTTCCACTGGAATCGTATGTCATATTATTACGAGAATTTAAGTTATCATTCACAACTTCTAACTTATCACCGAACAAATTTGAAGTAAAATTAACGATATGAGTGCTAATAGGATCTGTAGCACCTGTTGAAGTTAAATTGACACGCTCTTCTCTTGAAACTTCTCCTAAAGGATCAATTGTATTTAAACGAATTTGATTTCTCTTAGTTGATAGAATCTCAAGATTGTCAAGATCGTTTAAAGTAAAGTCTAAGCTTTCACCAGAAACTCTTGGATGATTAATAGATTTTACTGAAGTTCCATGAGCATCATAAAAATAATCAGTATATGCGCCATACTCATCAACTTCCAAACGGATTCGTCCTTGGAAATCAATCCAAATACGCTCTTCAGAACTTCTATTTTCTTTATGAGCTCTCGTAATAATATCAAATCCTTCAGGATTGTTGTTCCTGATATTAGGAGGCAATCTGTAAAATAATGTTCTTTTAGTCACGCTAGCATCAGGACTAACTGTTTCAAGAAAATAATGAGCTTGATGATGCCCGATTGTAGCGATTGGAAATGCATCTGAAACATTAAGCAAACTTACATTATTGACCGGAAACTTCTCTCTTCCATCACAAGTTGATAGAATAAATGGGTTAGTCCTTGTTTTAATCAGACTCTGATAAGTAGTCTGGACATCAGCTTCGCTCATATAAAATGTATTATTAAAAGATCTTGTGACTAACTGATTAGTATTGCCATCTGTAAATTGGACCCGATTGATATGATGAAAAGCAATTTGCGCACCGTTTGTCCTAGTTAGAAACATGGTTGATCTGTCACTATAAACCATTTTCATCCCAGCAATACTAATAGATTCACTTTCCAGGCCATTTAAAAAGCGCATTTCAACATTTTCTATAGTTCTGTTAGGCACATCACAAGGCACCTCAACATATTGCCATACATTAACTGCTGTACCATCAATAACTCCAAAATTTTGGGTTGTATAACGACTTGTTAAAACAATTGTATTATGAGATGTTATATTAATGCGAACCATACTTCTTGCGCTCCAAGCGCGTTCAATCCGTAACCAAAAGCCAATTGTGAAAAATTGAAAATTAGGGCATCTGTTGCTTCTGTAATTTCGCATATAATCCAATCCTAAAATTGAAGCATTGGCATTGCCTGCCACAAAATTCAAGCCAGCATTTATGCGTGTTGATGGAATGCCATTAATTTGTTCTGAATTTGCCCAGTGTGTTCTTCTCATCACATCAATTCCTGGCCGCTTTTCCAATTCTCTTAAGTCTGTGCCAACTGATTCAAAAACGGCAGTTAAATCGCCCTCTGAATTAGAAAAATAATTGAGTTCAATCCCTTTCTCATTTGTGACTCTTGCTCGATTAATAGCAGTTACAAAGTTATTCGAAGAAACAATTCCATTTGGTTTAAAGTTTGCGGAAGTTATTTCACCAAAGAAAGGAATATCTAAAGCTCCTCTAGCTCTGATTACGGCTTGATTAGTGATTGTTGGATTTCCAAAGCCATTCTCAACTCTCTCAACCCTTCTATGATTTTCGCCCTCAATTTCTGTTTGGTAAGATATTCTTATTAATCCAGAATCCTTTGAATCAAAAATTCCTTCAATTCTCGAGCTATTAACTCCATAAAAGAAATGTGTTACATGCTCATTAGCTCTTTGTGCAGCTCTTCGTCCGCGTCTTGTGATTGTCCTTAAATTATTATTTAAGTCATAATCATAGTGGATTGATTTGCGCACAATTCCGTTTGAAATAAACCTGATTTCTGCTAATCTTGAACTAACATAATGAAAAGTAATTGACCTTGTTCTTCTCCTATTATCGAAAACTTCTGATAAATTATTTCCAACATAATTATAAATCTTTCGATTTGAAGAATTATGACTCGAAATACTTTCAATTAATCTTCCGTTCACATTAAATATTAACTGATTTTCATTCTCATCTGTAATCACAAATCCATCAGCCAATGAATGGTTTGGTCCGGTTGTTGTTAAAATAAGATTTAAACCGCTGGTGTCATAATATCTGAATGTATTTCCGGAGTGAGTTAGATAAACAAATATATGAGAAAAACCCTTTTCATCCACATACTCAAATTCTTCTTCAACTCGAACTGAAAAATTTCGCCTTATTAGAAATTGTTCAATATTTAATTTCCATAATCCTCTGAAAGTCGTAGTTGCTCTTGAACTCAATCCTTGATTATATATATGACTTACATCAACCCTGAAAGATCCGCTTCCGATTCCGGATGCTGGTACTTCTGTTAAAATTCTTCCTGTCGCAACATTGGTAGACACGCGCGCATTATTAATTCCATTATTTACTCTTGCGTGATTTATTTTTTCTTGCATTTTTTTCTCCTCCTTCCTAGTTCTTTAGTGCCGATAATTCTTTGTTACTCTTCTTGATATAACAATTTTCATCGCTGTTGTCTCGAGCTAAGGCTCTTTCATTAGAAACATTAACGTTTCTTGAAAGGCTGACAAGCCCGTCAATTTTTTTACTGACTTCATCAGTTGAAAGTTTAATTCTTTGCTTAGCAGTAACCTCCGCAATTCTCATTAGTACATAAGCTTTTTTCTCTGCACCAGAAAATTGTGTAAATTTCTCTGCTTCTTCAATAAAAGGAAGTAAAGCTTCTTCGATTTTAATGAAATTTTCCGCCTTTTTCTTATTTTTTACTGCTCTCAAGAGCTTAAAAAAGCACGTTAATGCTGCGAGAAGGCATGTTAGTGCCGTTGCGGCCAATGATAATATAATTTCAATATCTTCCATTATTTATCTTCCTCCATCAACTCTTTTATTACATCGCAGTCTTTAAATAAAATAGCTTCTGTTTCACTGATTACAAGTGCGTTTCTATTACCACGGCCAGCAATAAATACAATGTCACCTGGCTCACAATCTTCGATCGCTGTTCTGATTGCCTTCTTACGATCAACAATAATTTCTGAAGTGACCGCATCACCTAAATAACTCTGAAGTTCTTCGCAGATTTTTAAAGGATCTTCTGAAGCTGAATCAACTTCAGTTAAATATAAACAATCCACAAATGTGCGCGCATAATCCATCGCTTCTTTTCTGAATTTGCCTCTTTGACTAACAAAGAAGTCCGAAGAAACCATTTCGGTCCAGCCATTGAATCCTGTTCCGGTTGCGCCAGTAACTAATCTAATCTTATTAATTTGCCCTTTATTTCGATAGTCCGCCAGGATTTCTAAGATTGGAAATAAATATAAACCACTAATGACCTTATGGTCTTGAAAATTAAAAACTTCTTCTCTTCCAGGCACCGACAAATCAGATATGATATGTTGGAAAACTTCAATATCTAATAAATTTAAAGCATCAAGCACTGTTAATGCACATGTGATATTTAAAGCATTATAAGGCATTATCATTTTTGTGTTAAGTTTATGACTAATCTCTTTTACTCTGACTTCCATTTCTAAGCCATTGATGGTATGAAGACAATGAAATAAAAGTACATCTAAACTCTTATAATCTGCATTTCTGATTTCTGCAATATGCTTAGATCCAAAAGTGTAGCTAACGCTACTATTTAGATTTAATAATTCATTGAAATCCTCTCTTGTGAGATTACCCGTTAAACCAAAAACATTAACAGCAGCTGTCGCTGATTCATTAAAAGACTCTTTTTCGTGAGACGTGTCAGATTTAAAGAAAGATTTAAGATTCGCAACGTATTGATCAGTTGGTTCAAGATCAATATGATGGTTCGTAAAAATGTTTGTTAAAACTTTGGCCACAAAAGGAATGTCTTTTGCGAGACCTTCTGAAATTGCAGATTCATTCACTTCGAGCACAATAAATTCTGGCTGAAAATTTTCAGCTTCATGAAGAATCTGTAAAAGGATTCCTTCACTGCGCAACGGTGTTTCGCTCCCTTCATTTGGATCCGCAAACCCAGCTGGAGAATCAATTTTTGCGCTCGAATAAAGCATGGACTTCTTTCCTAATGCTTTTAAATAATCATGAATAATTTTTGAAACCGTTGTTTTTCCACGACTTCCAACAACCCCAATAACTTTAATCTCATCCAGAGGGTTAGCACCCCCGGCATTATAAAAAGAATTATCTGATAAAGGAACCATGTTCCCGCCATTATATTGGGACGTGTCCTCGTTTATATTTGATTGAGCATTAAGTGCGCCAAGACTTTTAGTTTTCTGATAACCTAAAAAAGAATTAGATTCGTCAATAGATTTTAAAGGAACACTTTCTGATTTAACAATGGCTTCTTGAACCTTTTTAATTCCAATCGGAATCATATTTTCAGGTAGTGAATTAATTAACTTTTCTTTTAATTGCGATAATTTCATAATCTCTTCTTCCTTTTCTCCTTAATCGTTACCCTGACCAGCAGGTACTGTGTAATTGATTCTAATATTTCTTCTCATGATTAAATTTGAACGGCCAGAATCTGAGTAAAAATCGAACTCCAGATGAAAAACGCTGGTGCCGTTTAAAGACTGGCTATTTAAAAAAGGTGTTTCAGTGACTGTGACTGTAAAACCATTATTTATAGGTGCCGAACTAGCTGTAATTCTAGTAGTAAGATCGCCTGGCACTCTAACCTGCACAAAAACAGGAAAGCTTGCGAAAGTTGTTGTTAGAGTTGTTGTTCTAGGTTGATTTCTTTGTCTTGTCCAACTGATTGTATGACCATTTAATAAAACATCAATTAGTGATGGTCCAAAAAACATGCGCATTAAATCTGATCCTCTGAACATTTCTTGAGTAATTGCGTTTAAAGCTGAGGCTGTTAAAACTTCTCCGTTAATAAATGTATTTCCGTTATTAATTGCATTTGCAAGATTCGTATTAGGTGTAGTCCACCGCATAATTTTCTTCCTCTTTCTATTTTTTTATTTTGATAATTTAAATTCTTCCGATTATATCCATTAAAACTGCAATGTTCATTATTTCTTGAATGATTATGTTCAAGGCTGTTTCCATAACTGGCTCTGCTTCCGTAAACATATTACCGCCGTTGATTCGATTGGCTAATTGCGAATTAGTAGTTACCCATCTCAAATAAATTACCTCCTTCCATTGAGTTGAAAATCACTAATAAAAAAAAGGCATAAAAAATTTAGGATTTTTGTATCCATTTTTTCTCACGCCAATGTTTAAGCAGTGAATCCTCTCGGTATATGTCAAAGCATATACAACTCTTATATTTAACATTCTATCTTATATTTCGACAAAATGCAAGCGTTTACGACATGAAAGTTGTTTTCATAAAATTTAATATTTTTGCGTGTTAATTTCAAATTTTACATAATACTTTATAAAAAGTATTAATCTTTACAAAAAAAAAGAAAACACTATTTTTTGTGTTTTCTCTTAAAAAAATCATATTTAACCATTTTAACTAATTCACAGATAATAATTACCGAAAAGGATAAAATAATACAAGTTAATATCTGATCAAATGTTAAGCGCTCAAGACGGAAAATACTGCTTAAGAATGGAACATATAATAAAGCTAACTGTAATCCTATCCCACCAAAAAAAGCCATAAATAGATACTTATTGTTTAAAGTACTACGGTTTAAGAGCGATTTTTCTGATTTAATATTAAAGGCATGAAAGAGTTGTGTGAAAGCTAATGTCACAAATGCAAATGTCATACCAACCTCATGATTAATCCGATTACCAATTATATAAGCATAAAGGGTTATACCACCAATCATGACTCCTTGCCAGAAAATTGAAAAGCCTAATCCCCTGGCAAAGAATGATTCATTTTTCTGACGCGGCGGTACTTCCATTATATCTGCTTCTGCTGGTTCTAATCCTAAGGCAAAAGCTGGCAACGAATCCGTTATTAGGTTTATCCATAATAAATGAACTGGTAATAATGGAATCCCTAGTTTCATCGCCGTAAAGGCCGTTAACAGAGAAGCCACAAGGATTGTTACAACTTCACCGATATTACTACTTAAAAGATAACTCACATTTTTACGGATATTGGCATAGACACTTCGTCCGCCTCTAACAGCTTTTACAATAGTCGCAAAATCATCATCAAGAAGGATAATTCCGGCTGCGCTTTTAGCAACATCAGTCCCGGTTATTCCCATAGCACAGCCAATATCAGCTGCTTTTAGAGCTGGAGAGTCATTAACGCCATCACCAGTCATCGCTACAACATGTCCATTACTTTGAAAAGCTTTAACAATTCTGGTTTTATGAACTGGGGAAACCCTAGCATAAACTGTACAACTTTCAACTCGTCGTTTTAGCTCATAATCGCTCATTTCAGATAGCTCAGCGCCCGTTAAAGCTATATCGTTTTCTTTATAGATTCCCAACTCTTTGGCAATAACTTTAGCGGTAATAATATGGTCTCCGGTTATCATTACCGTTTTAATGCCCGCACGTTTACTAGTAGCTATTGCTTCTTTAGCTTCGGGTCTTGGCGGATCAATCATACCAGCTAAGCCAATAAATTCCAAGTCATTCTCAATAATTTTATCTGGAACTCTATCTAGATACTTTATAGCGACAGCTAAGACCCTTAAGGCTTTAGAAGCCATCGTATGATTTATTTCATTAAGTTTATTTTTATCTTGAATATTTTTAGTTCTTTCGATAATAACATCAAAAGCGCCTTTGGTTATTTGTAAGTATTTGTTTCCAGCCTCAACAATAACAGACATCATTTTTCTTTCCGAATCAAACGGATATTCTTTAAATCTTGAAAATCTTTCGTCAAGATCTCTTTTTTCGATGCCCGCTTTATATAAGGCATTAATTAAAGCAATCTCTGTTGGATCACCAACAAGTATTTCAGTGTCATTATCATGTCTGACCGAAGCATTACTACATAATGCAAAATAGCTTAAGAGTTCAATAACATCTTTTTTATCAAGTACCTTTAAAACATCACTTAATCCGCGAGTAGGCGAATAAATCGTTGTGACGGTCATTTTGTTTTCTGTTAAAGTGCCAGTTTTATCGGAACATATTACAGTTGTACAACCTAACGTTTCAACTGCCGGCAGTTTCTTAACAATCGCATTAGCCCGCACTAACTTTTGGACTCCGACAGCTAAAACTAAGGTAACAATAGCAGGCAAGCCTTCAGGAATCGCCGCTACAGCTAAAGCAATCGCTGTTTTAAAGGCAATTAAGGCATCCTCACCAATAAATAATTCTAAAGCAAAGACAATCAAACATATCGTAATCGCTACCAAACCAATTACACGGCCAATATTTAGTAGTTTTTTCTGAAGTTGCGTTAGTGCTTCTTTCTCTTCATTAAGTAATTGGGCAATTTTTCCAACTTCCGTATTCATCCCGATTGCCGAAACAACTGCTTTACCTCGGCCTTTAGTAACAATCGTTGAAGAAAAAACCATATTTGTTAAATCGCCAACGGATTGGATTTTATGATTTGGTTCCTTTTCGGTTTTTATGACTGGTAATGATTCTCCGGTTAAAGCACTCTCATCGACTTCTAATTCTGAAACTTCAAATAAAACCGCATCAGCTGGAATAATATCGCCTTGTTCAAAAACCATGATATCGCCTAAGGTAATTTCATCAACTTTAATTTTTGTTAATTCACCATCTCTAATTACACAAGCTAAAGGCTGACTCATTTTTTTTAAGGCTTCTAAAGATTTCTCAGCCCGGCTTTCCTGAAACAAACCCAAAGCCGCATTTAATACAACTACAAATAGAATTATAAGTGCATCTACCCATTGATGAGGGTCAATTAAAACCGAAATAATTGCGGCTGCTAATAAAATTAGTATCAATGTATCAGTAAACTGCATTAAAAAGCGAAAGATAAAAGGAGTCTTACGCTTTTCTATTAATTTATTTTTACCGTATTTTTTTTGATTTTCGGTTATTTGTGTTGCTCTAAGGCCTTGTTTAAGATCAGTTTGGTATGTTATTTTTGTTTGATCCAGCTTCATCTTCTGCTCTCCCCGACTTTTGACTATTTAATTTTATTCGCATCTATGCGCAAATATCATTAAAAACAGTCGACAAAAGTCTAGATAACTTCTAAGATGATAGAATGTTTGGAAAGAACTTGATTAGGATAAGTATCCGCCTCAACAATTCGAAAATTAATTTGATAGATGCCTTTTATATAACCAAGAAAAAACAACCTGGCACTAAAAGTCATTAATTCAAAGTTAGTTATAACTCCCCAGCCATCGTTTGTTACTAGATTAACATATTGATCTACATTACCTCTGATAATAATCATCAGACCTGTTAAATTTCCTTCTACTTCAATACGCATTTGCGGATTCTGCAAAAGATTGAAATTGCTTTGTAAGGTAACAGCAGACAAATCATGAGGAAAGTCCGTTACTATGCCAGATTCACTTTCAGATAACCTCTCTCTAACAACTATTTGCCTTGGCATGTTAATAAACCTTATTTCCGGTAACCTTACGTCAACTCGAACTCTGATATCCACAAAAATCCTTGTATCAGGAATCATCGCTTGCACAACAGTTTCACCTATCGCAACACCAGTAATCAGACCATTATTAACACTTGCGACGGTTTCATTTAAAGAATTCCAGACAAGCATTGTATCCCGATGAGCCATTGGCAAGGCCAAAACTCTGATTTCTCCTACTTCAGCAATGCCTAAATCAATTTCATTTTGATTGACGACAATAATCGACCTTGAGCGGGCACTACAGCCTGTAAGTATAAGTATGAAACCAAAAACAATAATTATTTTTCGCATATTATCTCACCCTTCGTATTATGCGAAAAATAATCCCTAACTATACTAAGGGTTTTTGACTAGTTTTGTCGGCTTAGTTAATTAAGGAGAATTATTATAGGGATATTGTTTGGATGGTCTTCTTTTTCGCTAAAGATGCCTTCACTTTATACCAGAGAATTAACTCTTAATTTTATTTACTTTGAAAAAAACTTCCTTTTTTAAATGCTCTAAATTAGAATAAGAATCACTTAAATTACCTTGATAATAAAAACGATATTTATCTTTTTGATACTTATCTTTTATAATAGTCACAATTTCGCCATCAATCTTTCGGTACTGATTTCCAGAACTGCTTGTTTTCCAGGGTTTATTTAAAAAGGTCTCAAGACGTTTAACAATATTTTTATAACTCTTTTCCCTGCTTTTAGCCTCAGCAGAATTACCTTCTAATTTTCCGGCACATACGCATCCAACATTTTGGATTTCATTTGTCTCATTATTTTTCATCACATGCAGATAACGCACATACTGTTTTTGACATAACTGACAAAGACCTGAGGGGTAATTCAAGTCAATAATATTAATACATCGCCAGTCGCTTTTATTTTCATTATCGAGAATATAATTTATCCATGACGAATCATCTTCAATACTTTCAGCTTCAACAAGCAAAGATTTCTCATTTGAAAGTTCAATCAATGTTTCTTTTGTTTCAAGCGAATGTTCCTCTTTACTATTTTTTGGCTTAGCTGTTATTTTTTCCTCTGTTAAGTTTCTGACAAATTCAAAAGATACTGTTCGCGTCTTGTTTGTCTTCGGAAAAAAAACTTTATAGCCTTCGAAGCGAAAATCAATATCTTTAACAATACCTTGTCCAAATAAAGGATGGGCAATTTCATCGTTTTCCTTTAAAGAAACTTCTTTGCTATAACCTGAAGGCTTAATAAGCTTATTTTCTTCTTTCTGACCTTCAAATAAGTAATTATCCTTACCCATCTCTTTAATAAAACGAGAAATCTTTGTGCCTGATTCAGTTTGATAATTTGTCAGATACAATTCATCTTCCGCTCTTGTAAGCGCAACATAAAAAATTCTTCTTTCTTCTTCCAGTCCGTTTTGTTTTCTTTCTTCCATCACTCTTGCGGAAGGAAAGATACCATCTTGCATGCCAGTAATAAAAACAACTGGAAATTCTAAGCCTTTAGAAGCGTGAATAGTCATAAGTTTAACTTTATTCCTATCAGTAAAAACCTCAGCCTTTTGCTCAACACTTTTCAAAAAATGACTTAACTGATCTTCTTCAAGGCTATCAAACTCGGCTAAATATCTTTTAAGTTCCGCTAAGTTTTCTAAGCGCAATAGACTTTGATTTTTGATTAAATATTTTTCATAACCAGTCAGGTGTAAGACTAAATCAAAAAAGTCAGTTATTTTCATTAAATTCTTTTGAATCCTTAATTCATCAATACAGTCAATAAAATGTTTGATATCTTCATTTATTAACTTTTTATTGTCTCTGTTTGTTTTTATGAAATCAAAATAATCTTGTTCTTCTGCTTCGTCAATCAGAAATTTCATTCTCGCCCTACCAAATTTACGAGGTAGCATATTAATAATTCTTTTAAAAGCCTGGTTCTGCTCAGGATCTTTATTAATTAATTTCAAATAACTGATAATATCTTTAATTTCTGAACGCTCAAAAAAAGCAATATCGGAAACTAACTCATAAGGAATCCTTTGATTCATTAGCGCTGTTTCTATCGCTCTTGATAAATATGAAGCCCGATAAATAATCGCAATATCCTGATACTTACGGCCATTTTTAACTTTTAATTTAATTAAATCAGTTATATATTTAACTTCCGTCTCCTGATTTTTAGCATTATAAAAAATCGGCATAAAATCTGAATGTTTGCGGGTGAAAAGATTTTTTTCAACACGAATGCTATTATGACTAATTACACTATTTGCACAATCAAGGATTTTTGGGACTGAGCGATAATTTTCTTCCAGAACAATTGTTTTTGTCTTTGGATAACGCAAATCAAATGCAACAAGTAATTCCATTCTTGAGCCACGCCACTCATAAATATTTTGATCAGGATCACCAACAACCATTAAATTAGCATTTACTCTAGATAATAAATCGATAATCTGCATCTCTCTATTTGTGGAATCTTGAAATTCATCAACCATAATATATTCCAATTGTGTTGACCACTTCTCTAAAACTAACGGATAAAATTCAAAAAGCGCCAAAGTAAAATTAATTAAATCATTAAAATCGAGCGCTACTAATTGTTTTTGTCTTTGGAGATATCCCTCAATAAACTTATTTTGATGAGCAATTTCTGGTCCAGTTTTAGTTATAAGCTCACTAACATAGGTATAATTACACTTATAATCACTGATTTCTTTAATTATTGATTCAACCGAATCCTCTTGAAATTCAACACCTTTTTCTTCATTGATTTCCCGAATAATTTTGCGCATTTCTGTTTCATCGAGAATCATAAAACCTTTAGGATAACCTAATAAAAAACCATCTTCTCTAAGGACACGTACACAAAAGCCGTGATAGGTGGTAATTAAAGTTGTGTCAAATCCTTCACCAATTAATTCCTTAATACGCTTTTGCATGCTTTCAGCGGCTTTAGCAGTAAAGGTAACGCAAAGAATATTTCGAGGGTTACAACCAATCTCTGTTAAAAGATGGCGATAACGATTAACTAAGACTCTGGTTTTTCCGCTTCCGGCCCCAGCTATAATTCTTAAAAAGCCTTCTGAAGTTCTGACTGCTTCTTTTTGTCTCTCATTAAGATTTTCCATAATTATCCTCATAATAAGCGTTTTTTAAATACAAGCCATTTGGAATAGCAATTCTTCCACATTTATGTCTTTTTCGTTCTGAAAATATCTCATTAATAACTGTTACGGCTTTTCTTTTTAAACCGATTTCAATTAAGACACCCATTATACTTCTAACCATATATTTTAAAAAACCACTGCCGTTAAAATAGATAGTAATTAAGCCATTTTCTTCATTAATAGTTATCTCGTGAATTGTCTTAATACTTGGGGTTTTATTTTCATTAGTCGTAAAGCCCTTAAAATCATGAGTCCCAATTAAGAATTTAGTAGCGCTACGCATTAACTCTAAATCCAAAGGCCTGGGAATATGACACTGATAATTTGCTTTTAGAGGATCATAATTCTGATTATTTATCAGATATAGGTATTCCTTGCGAGTACAATGATGCCTAGCATGGAAATTATCCAAAACAACCTTGATTTCTTTAAAATAAATATCTCCAGGCAATACTTTATTAATAGCTATTTTAAATTTGTCAACCGGAATAATAATTTCCGAATGAAAATTAATAACTTGATTTAAGGCATGTACACCTCGATCAGTACGACCTGATGCATAAATTTTTACCTTTGTTTTTAAGATTATTGCTAGTTTATCCATTAATTCTGCTTCTACTGTTCTTAAGCCTTCCTGAGCCTGAAAGCCATGAAAGTTAGTACCATCATAAGAAATGATTGCTTTATAATTCATCTTTTATTCCTCACAGCCAAAAACGTAAAAAGATTGTTAGACCAAGAATCAAGAAGGCTATCGATAAAATCAAGACATCCGTAAATCTAAAGATACTGACTTCATATTTGGTTCTTGGTGCTCCGATAACATAACCCCGACATTCCATCGCATCGGCTAAATCAAAAGCGCGTTTGACAGATAATACTAACATTGGAATCAGTAAAGAAATGATTTGGACAATTTTCTGCTTGAAGCCACCTTCTTTAAAATCAACACCACGCGAAGCCTGAGCTTTCATAATCTTTCTGCTTTCTAAATAAAGCATAGGCATTAATCTTAAGCATAACATAAACATCATTGTCAATTCACTAACAGGAAAACGAATTAGCTTTAGTGGTTTTAAAAGACTTTCTAAAGCATCGTTCATTGCTAATGGCATCGTTGTAAAAGTTAAAAGCGAACTTAAGCTAATAAAAATCATAATCCTTAAGATAACAAAAGCTACTGTTATTAAAGCTCTTTCATGTAAAACTAACTGATACTCTAAGTTAAAGACGGCGCTGCTTATCAAAAAATATTGAGCTAAAAATATCAGAAAAATCGTTGTTAAAAACAAAAGAAATTTAAAAGGAATCACTTTCCGTATGTAAAAGAATAAAACAATAATTGTGATAATTAAAATTAAGCTAACTAAATTAAAATAAAAACCGAGTTCAAAAAGCGGTGGATTATCATCTCTTGTATAAAGCATCTGCATAAAAAAAGTAAACACCATTAAAAACATCAAAGGTCTTATAGCTTTAAAAAAGCGAAAAACTGACAAACGCGCTGACATTATCAGTAAAAGAACCGCAAGGTAAAAACCAGCCATCAACCAAACATTGCGAATCATAAAAACCGCAATAATCAAAACCACAAAAGCGACAATTTTAAAACGAGCATCTAGTCTGTAAATCCAGGAATTTCCTTTTACATACTGTCCAAAAACAAAATCAGCCATTTCTTCGGACCTCGCTTTCTAAAAGCGTTATAAAAGATTCCGGGTTTGTATTATAACTTAATCTCATAGAAAAAATTTCGTTAATCAAGTCAATTATCTTGACAATTTCCGGCTTCTCTAAAGCAAAATCCTGATACAATCCAGCTTTAAACAGGTCATTCTTAGAACCGTCAAAAACAAGTTTACCAGCTTTCATCACTAAAACACGATTAGCATATTGATATAATAAATCCATATCATGGGTAATCATCACAATTGTTTTATTGGTTTTTTTCTGAATATCCGAAAAAAGTGCCATAATTTCCTTGCGTCCTTTAGGATCGAGCCCACGCGTTGGTTCATCTAAAACTAAGATATCAGTATTAAGCGATAAAACCGCCGCAATGGAAGCTTTACGCATTTGGCCTCCAGATAACTTAAAAGGCGAACTTCCGTAAAGTTCTTCAGGAAAACCAACTAGTTTTAACGCTTCTTTAGCTAGTTTTTCCGCTTCTTCTTTAGAATAGCCAAAGTTTCTTGGTCCAAAACTTACATCCTTTAAAACCGTTTCCTCAAAAAACTGATATTCCGGGAACTGAAAAACCATGCCTACATGTTTTCTAATTTTATTCAAGTCTTTGTTTTTTTTGGGATGAATAACTTTGTCAAAAATTTTTGATTCACCTGACGTTGGTGTAAGAAGAGCATTCATCTGTTGGATTAAAGTCGACTTACCACTTCCCGTTTTACCGCAAAGTATAATAAATTCGCCGGTCGCTTCTATTTTAAGATTGATAGAATCGAGCGCTTGCTCAAAATCATTTCTAGAAACGCCTCGATAAACATAACTTAAATTTTTGAATTCAATTGCCATAAAAGCTCACCTGCTTTCGGGTTATCTTTTAAGATTGAACTTTTCTTTATCTCCTCAATTACTTTAAGGCCAAGCGGCAATTCTAAGCTGGCTTGTTTCAGTTTTTCTGTTTCTTTGAAAACATCAGCTGGTTTTCCTTCTAAAATGATTTGTCCCTGGTCCATCACAACAACCCAATCACTTAAACTAGCAATATTTAAGTCATGGGTAATTGTCACTAAAGTTTTTTCTGTTTTTAAAATTTTCAGCATTTCTACAATATCTTTCGTGCCTTCAGGATCTAACATTGAAGTTGACTCATCAAAAATAATTATTCTTGGCTCAACAGCTAAAACACCTGCAATTGCCATCCGTTGTTTCTGTCCACCGGATAAATCACCAGGTGATTTTTCAAGATATTGATTCATTCCAACTTTTTGGCTGAATTTCAAAACTGTTTCCCGAATAATAGAACTTTCAATTTGTCTGTTCTCTAAACCAAAGGCAATATCGTGCTTAACTGATACGCCAACAAACTGATTATCCGGATTTTGAAAAACAATACCAATTTTACGGCGAACATCAGAAACACTTTTCTCGTCAAGAACAATATCTTCTACTTTGATTGTTCCGGAATTAGCCTTAAGTAAGCCAACTAATAATTTAGCAAGCGTTGACTTTCCTGATCCATTATGACCAATTATACTGACCCAGCTATCCTTTTTGATTTTTAGATTAATGTTTTTTAAAGTTTGTGCACGAGAGTTATATCGAAACGACATGTCTTCAATCTTAATAATATCCATATCTAATTCTCTAACTTATAATAAGTTTTCTTTCTGTTTACATAAAAGCATAATTCTTTAACTCCTAATGTTTTTAAAAGTTGAAAGATCTCGGAAAACGATGATAAAAATCGAGACACATCATGACAATCGGATGCGACAACTATATTTTTTCCGCCAAGGCTTAAATATAGTTTTACAAGAAACTCAATATAGTATGTACTTTTAGTTGTTTCATAAACAGAAGTATTTATCTCCCAGGATTTATCTAATTCAATTATTTTTTTAAAGATCTTTTCCAAAATCGGCAGATATGGATCAAGCGGAAAAATTTGTTGAAAATGTCTAAACAAGGAACGGAAACAATAGTCAATATGCCCTAGAATATCATATTCTTTTATGGTAGTTAATCCTTCCAGAATTTGATTAAAGTAGTTATTGACAACTGTTTCAATGCCTAGAATTTCATATGGTTCTTTGTAAAAATAATCTTGGTCAGCCTGTTCATGAATACTTAAAATAATCAAATCAAAAAGGTTACTTCCTAAAAGTTGATTTATTTCATCAATATATTCTTTTCTATATCCCATTTCAATACCAGCTAAGATTTTCGTTTGCGGATAAAGAGCTTGAAGTCTTTTTATTTCTGCAAAGTAGTCTGGGCAAGAAAATAACTCATCCTTTTTTGTCCAGCCAGCCATAAAATCCGCATGATCGGTTATTGCTACATATTCTAGACCTAATTCTACTGCTTTCTTAACATAATTTTCCATGATTTCCTTTGAATCACTGGAGAAATTAGTATGAACGTGCTGATCATGATAACGCATATTAACTCCTTTAGCTTTTCTTGTTATAGGTATTCATCAAATCTGCAAAATTATTTCCGGCGATAAAACCAGAAATAATTTCTGTTGTTGTTTTGATTGCTGGTTCGATAAATGTTAGCTCTTTTTTTGTAAAATGACCAAGAACATGATCAATAGTGCCTGAGCTTTTACCGATTCCAACTTTGCATCTTTTGATTTCTTGAGTTCCAAGTTCCGCAAAAAGACTTTTTAAGCCATTGTGTCCACCCGAAGAGCCACGCTCTCTTAAACGAATTCTTCCCAAATCCAAATCTAAATCATCATAAAAAACGATTATATCTTCGCTTGCGATTTTATAATGCTTAATAACCTTTTTTACTGATTGACCAGAAAGATTCATAAAAGTCATCGGCTTTAAAAAAATCGCTTCTTGTGTTTCATAAAGCATGCCCAGAAACTTCTTTTTTTCCGTAAACTTTCCGTTATTTAAAAGTAAATAGTAATCAAGGCAATCAAAACCAATATTATGACGGGTATGCTCGAATCTTTTTCCCGGATTTCCTAAACCGAGAATCAGTTTCATCTTATTTCTTCAGTTTCAAGCTGAAACAATCCTGATAAAGGCTCATCGTCAAGAATCTTAATGATACCTTGTCCTAAAACTTTACCAACCGAAAGTTGAACAATTTTTTCATTTCTTTTAGAATCTGGTAAAAATACAGTATTAGTACAAATTAACTCTTTTAAAGATGACTTCAAAATTCTATCAGATGCATCTCCAGATAAGATTGGATGTGTACAAGCAGCATAAACCGCATCACTTCCAGCATTCATTAAAGCTTCTGCGGCTACCATTAATGAACCACCAGTATCAACCATATCATCAATTAAAATAGCTGTTTTACCTTTAACTTCTCCAATAATATTCATAACTTCTGCTTTATTTGGTTCAGGACGATTTTTATCGATGATAGCCATCGGCGCACTTAAATAGTTAGCTAACATTCTTGCGCGTGTCGCACCACCATGATCAGGAGAAACCACAACAATATTCTTAAACTTCTTTTTCAATAAATATTGAGCAAGAATTGGCATTGCTAAAAAGTTATCGATAGGAATATCAAAAAAACCTTGTATCTGCGCCGCATGCAGGTCCATTGCGATAACTCTGTTAGCTCCTGCTGTTTGGATTAAATCCGCAACTAACTTAGCGCTGATTGGATGTCTTGAGCGTGATTTTTTATCTTGCCTGGAATACCCATAATAAGGAATAATCAGGTTAATCGTTAAAGCACTTGCTCTTTTTAAAGCATCACACATAATTAATACTTCCATTAAAGTATCGTTAACCGGTGTTTGCGTTGGTTGTACAACAAACACATGATGTCCACGAACCGTTTCTGGAATATTCATATTGATTTCGCCATCCGCAAAATAATTAACCTCACAGACGCCAAGTTCGCAGCCAACCGTTTTAGCGATTTCCTCTGCTAGCGGTCTGTTTGCGCTTAATGAAAATATTTTGATTTTTTTTCCTTCGATGATTGCCATAAATATTTCTCCCTTTTTTTATTTTTTTGTCATCAGATATTTTTCCTGTAAAAATACCGGATAATAAGACATTTTTGCTTTTTTTAAGGCCTCGATGCCCAAATCTTCCTGACGATTGATATAAGGAACGTCTTTAAAGTTTTTCTTTGCGAACAAATTATTTATTATTTGGTAAGCTCCTAGAAAGTCGCTATCACATTTTTCAAAAATTACAAGCCCGTAATCATTAAAAGCCGTACCAATCGCAAAGCCAACTAGTTTTTCATCTACCAAAAGACAGTCACAAAAACTATTTAAAACTTCCAAATTGTTTAGAGCGTTACATATTGCTTGTGATTCAAAATCAAAACCTTGCTTTTTATTCCATTTCTCAATAATTTCTTGAATTTGAGGCCGAAAACTTTCTTGATATGGAACAAATTGATAATTATAGGTTTTGATAAAACGATTAACATGATTCCTTTTAGCATGAAACTTTTTTCCGCTGAGCGTAATTAAATCAAATGAATTATAAATGTATTCTGCATTTTCAGGCTGGGCAATAAAGTTGTAACTTTCTTTTATATTAATTATTTCCAATAATTTTTCTGTAATTCCTTGAATTTTAAAATCGATTCCTTCTGCTAAACAATAGTCCCTAATTAACTCGATTCCGCGATTAAAGGCTTCTTTTGATTCAGCTAAAGGCGGTAAAAATAACATTTCGTTACGATTATCAATAAAAATAATGAAATCATTGCCTTTATAAATTTTAGTTCTATAGAGATCTTTCCAACTATAAAGCGTCAGAAAATTCAACTCACTAGCAAAATAATCATTATAGAGCTCGCTTTTGCGCAATTTATCAAAAGCAAGTTTATCAGTTAGTTCTAATGGTTTAAAATCTTCTGATTTGATATTTATTCCTCCATTGCATAATTGGTGAAATAATTTTGAATCAAAACGATTGGCGTTCCCTTATCACCAGATCCGGTAACTAAATCGCATAACGATCCTATCAAATCAACATAACGCCTTGGAGTTGTGCCAAGGGCATTATCACTATCAAGCTGATTACTGCTTTTATTCTTTATCAATGAACGTACCTGCTCAGTAATCTCGCCATCACTTTCAACGTTATCGGCAATATACTTTAGTTTTACTTCCTGAGGTGTTCCTTCAAGACCTTTTGTATAAGCAGCCGCAACAACCGGATCAGCAAGCTCCCAAATACCACCAACTGGATCTTTAAAGGCTCCATCACCATAAACAAGACATTCCAGTTTAATCCCTGTTTTTTGAAAAAGAGCTTCTTGTAAACCTTCAACGAAATGCAAAGGTTCACGAGGAAATAGTTTAAGTACTTCCGTTTTGCTGACATTACTGCCTAATAAGCCATAATGGGGATTATAACCACCCTCTCGTTTCTGACTCATAAATTCATCAAGACTAAAAACTTTAGCTTTATGACTTTGAAGCAAATTCTTCGTTCTTTTCCGCGAATGAATATCAGCGTTTATAATATTATTAGTATATTTTAAAATCTCAAGCGGATTATTAGCTAAAATAATTTCTACAGGACACTCTGCCGTCTGATGAAAATACTTCAGATAATCAATTCCCGTAAACGGATGAATAAGGTCTGGAAATAATTTCCGGAAGTCAGACTCTAAAAAAGCATCACTATAATAGTTAATATTTTTCTCTGCCAACGCTTCTCGGCTAATTAAAGGATTACCAACTTCATCTTCAGGATATGAAAGTTGAATATATAACTTTTTACAAACTCTGGAGATAGCCTTAAGAATTAAGGAAAAACGATTGCGGGAAAGAATTGGAAAAATCAAACCAATCGTATCGCTGTTAAACTTTTCTTTAACTTCTTGAGCAATTTCATCTACTGTTACAAAATTACCTTCAGCTTTCGCAACGATTGCTTCTGTAACAGCGACAATATCCCTGTCCTTTAGTATTAAATTGTTCTCTTTAACGGCTTCTAATAATGAATCACAAGTTATTTCAATTAAATTGTCATAGGGCTTAATGATTGGCGCCCTGACACCAAATACAGCTGTTCCGATTTTTTTCATATTTTCTCCCGAATTTTATTTTCTGCAATTTCCCAATAACCATTTTTATTGGCGCCAATGCGAATTATTTTACCTTTACTTCTTAATTCCTGGATAATCCGGGAAATCGTTCGTTCACTTATTTCTGTTTTCACAAACAACTCACTTTGAGTAATAAAAGGATTTTTTACAATTTCACTATATATTTGTCTGCTTTTTAATTCAAATTTTCCAATCTTTTCGCGCGGTTTACCTTTAACTCTAAAAAATATTTTTTCTTTTTGTTCGATTAAAGAAATATAGGCACTAAAAAATTCATTACGCTCAAAAGTAATTGGCGGCAAATTATTTTTTTCTAATTCCGCATTCACAATATCAATTCCAGCACCAATGTTTCTTACGTAACCGATTGTTTTTAAAATATTTTTTAAACCTTGGTCAGAAGAAAAACTTACAATGCCAAAGTGCTGATCAAGAATTGGATGAATAGTTCTTAAATTGCGGAAAATAGCTTTGTCAGCATATATTTCAACTACCATCGGCAAACAATCCGCATGATAATCATTATGTAATACCATATTTAAAAGTAATTCCCAAATTAATTTATCAGAAACTTTCAACTTATCTTTTAAAAATTTATAGGCCTTATCAATCATTTCTAAAAGATTACCTTTAAAATCAATTGAATCAATAGGCAAAGCTTTGTTTGACCCATTAAAAACATTAATTTGAATAAAGGCGTTTTGTAAGTAGTCTTGAGGATAATTAGTAAAACATAAAAGACCTGCTAATCGAAAAAAATACTGATTGTTTAAGTTATGCATAGCTTTTAAACCTAAAAGCTGACCGAATAAATCTTCTTCTTTAAATTCAGAACTTTTCTCTAAAAAATCCTGAAAGAGTTTATTGGAAAATACTGAATCAACATCAACATCACTAAAATACTGATAATTCGCTCTTATGCCTTCTTGCTTAATTTTATTAATTAATTCGTCACGGGTAAGTTTATAGATTAATTGCTTCTCAAAAACAAAAAAACCCCGTTCATTACAATAAGGCTTATCGAGGCCTGCCGGGATATAAAGGATTGCTTCTGATTCTGTAATCTCTTGATTTAGCCTGACAAAAGGGGTTATTTCCTTTAGTATAGTTTGAATTTTGTTAAAATCTTTTGGCGTTTGAAGGCTAACTTTTATGGTTCCACCATTCGAATTTAAAAATGCAACAACCGCATCACCAATATGCTTATTGATTTTTTCAAATTCTTTAATTACGGGATTCATAATGGCCTCCTTTTATCATAATGTTTACTACGTAATAATTATAACATATCTTCAAGAATTTTCTACAAAAAAATCGACAAACAAATTATAAAATGCTTTCTTTTTTATTCATTAGCTAACTATTTGAAATTCATATCAAGAATGAAGAGATAGCTAAAGCTAATAGTTATCAGGGAGAACGCAATAACAGATTATTCAAAACTAAAGAAGGATTAATAGTTAATTCAGATATTAATGCCAGTTTAAATATAATGGCAAAAAGTAAACCCAAAGACGATGAAGTAATTCAGAGTTTGAGGAATAGCGGTCTAACGACACCGATAAGATTACAAGTTCAACTGTAACTTCGTAAAAAAAGGGCATCGGCCCCGTATCGAAAATTTATTTTCGTTTTGTTCTAGTGTTCTTTGCCAAAAGAAAGCATGGTGTAAGTTTTACCAACTTGACGCGCACCTGAAATAATAAGCGGCTTTCGAGCAGAATTATTTTTCCATTTCATCAGTTTTTCAACAATTTTACGTTCCATAAAGTGTTATCACTATTATACCCAATAAATGTATTTATAGGCGAAAAAGAAAAAAGAGGTGTGTTTAACTGCACCTCTGATTTGTTATAAAATTCTTTACGAGAATCTTCCTGGAATCACACTATGAAGAATAACTGATCTTTCATATGAACCTCTGGAAACCGTAATCCGGTAAGCAACTGCTTGAGCAACCCCTTCATTATTAGAAGTTCTTCCTGCATTTGTTAAAAATTCATTGCCAGAAATGATTTCAAAAGTAATTGTGTATTCTGAGAAATAACGTAATACCTCTAACTCCGTCGCAACTAAAGCTAAGAAATCTTCCCAACCGCCGTCGACTCCTCTCATTGTCTGCGGACAGTTTTTACCACTAAAAAAGTGATGTTGCTGAATCGCGTCTAATTCTAAGCCATTATTTACTAAAAGATTAGCCGTTAATTTTGCTGTCTTTTGCCAAGTTAAAAATAAGTCTGAACCTTGGTTTATTGCTTTTTCGATACCAATACCATTTTGATTTCCACCACGGTTAGCGATTCTTCTGTAAGTTGCATTCCAATAAGTAATACCAACCCAATAAGTGCCATTGTGAATTTCCACTCTGATTCCTTGATCGTTAATGTCAGCAGCAGTTAAAATCTGAGTGCCATTTCTTGGGGCTTGAATTGTAGTCCTGTTACCATTTAAAACCCAAAAACCATCTGCAGATATCGTTACAATCGGATTTCTGACCGTTGCAGCCACTCCTGTATCAGTCAAGCCAAATTGGACTGAACCATCACCAGCATGAAAAGCTATTTCATTATCTGGAATGTGCTGGAATATTCCATCGTTACCTGTTGTATAATGCCATGAAGTACCATTACCGCCACCCGCAACGAAATTAGCATGAGCTAATGCACCAGCTCCAGGCGCTGATGATCCAGTATCATGAATGACAACATAATGTTTTTGGCGAACTGTACCTGGACGGTTATTATGAGTTATACCAACTCCACCAAGCGGGATCCAATGTTCAATTACATTATGTTCCTGAAATAAAAACTGATTAACACTATGAAGAAGATCATGCTGATAAATAAATTGGAAGCCAGTAACATCAATTGAATTATGACGCATGATGTTGCTGTTATGAGAATTAATTAATAATTGTAATAAGGCATCTTCTGCTGTCAGCGGCTCTAAAACCGTAATTCCCGCTGTGCTTAATACCTGACCATCTACACCAACACTAATTAAAGCGACACCAGGACTTACAGCTTTGACTAAACCACTGGAATCGACTGTTGCGATTGCTGAGTCACTGGAAGTAAATTCCAATACCCCTTCATATCCGTTTCTTACAACAACAAGCATCTCTTCTTCGCCAACGTTTAAAGCACTGGTATTAGTATAGAAAACATCTATATAATCAGGCTTATAAACTGTTATCGTAATCGATACAGCAACAAGTTCATTAACAACTGTTGCAATCGTAACTGTCGCTGTTCCATATCCAACCGCATAAAGAAGACCTGTATTGGAAACTTGTAAAACATTTCTATTACTTGTTGTGAAAGTAACACGCTTATCAGTAGCATTATCTGGTAAAACTTCAAATCTTAACAGATACTCACTAAAAAGCTCAAGTCTGGAAATTGAATTTGTTATAACGATACTTTGTGGGCTAAGGTCTGCAGAAAAATTCATATCCGGTAAATCATCCTCGTTTCTGATGTAAACACCGATGTTTTGTACGCCAACAAAGAATATTGGCATATCACTTGGTGTCCGGCCATCAAAGAAATTCGTTTCAGCGTTAATCAATAATTCCTCATTAATTGCATTTCCACCATTAGTTATTAAAGTAAAGTTTTCTCTTGTTCCCTGAATATTCGTGAAACTGTTAAAGTTAATATTTGCGATCCAATCACCAGGTTGCGCATCTTGATTATGCAAGCGAATTGTTTGCATAGCACCATTAACACCAACATTAGAGAAAGTATTAAAACGAATATTAATAACTGTGCTAACTCCAGCCCAAGTAACAATATTAATAGGTTCTCCAGCTTCAAAACTTCCGATATCATCAAATAGATTATATTGGATTTCAATATTTTCCGCTGTATAGCGATGGAACCAGATTGCTCTTTGTCCTATGCTAAAGAACTTATTGTGATTAATAACTACATCTCCTGCAACACCAATACCTCCAGCATTCATATTATTTGTCCCAGTTAAACGTAAAGCATCAGTAAAAGTTCTTGTCGCACTGCCTTGGAAAACATTATTGATTACTTCTAAATTTTGAATATTCATTAATCTGACATGACGAAGTTGGCTATTAAAGTGAAAACGATTATTTGTAATGATAAAGTTAGAGTTTTTATCAGCGTCATTTAAAATCGGAAAATCAAGAATTCCCTCAGCTCCAGGAATACTACTGATACCTGAAGCATTATTATAGCTAAATACAAAATTATCAATACCACCTGAAACAGCACCAATAACTTGACCTGCTCCATTAAAAGCCATACCTGTAATCATTAGCCCTTGAACATTAGCACCAACATTGATTGCGCCAACTATATTTGCTTCCGGACCTCTGATATCTAGATTCGGATCAACAAAAGCATTTGGTCCAACAATTGTAATAAAGTTTTTATTGATTGTTGCGCCACTATAGATTCCTGGTAAAACAAAAATCGAACTTCCTTCTGCTGTGAAATCAATTGCTTCTTGTAAAGTCGCAAATGCATTAGTACCAATTGTTAATGTAAAATTTAAATGTGTTACCGTTTCACCAGCACTTTTACCTACCCACTCTGCACTAACATAAATATCAAATGTCTCTGAAGGTACAGCCCATCTGGCATAAAAAGTTCTATTGCCAGTCGCTCCAGCCGGAATAACTGAGTAAACAATACCTCCAAACAAAGGGTTGTCGAACCAACCTAAGAACTCACCATTTCCTCTTGGAATCGGCAGAGTTATACCTACCGCATTAGAAATCGTTGTAGGAACATACGGTCCTTCTGGCATAAAGTCTGTATTTGGAGCAAATGCAGGTGAACCAGCTCTTAAATTAAGAATCCAATCGACAATCCTAACTGATGCCGCAAAACGATCATTCCAAAAGTTTTGTGCCGGATTAACCCGAAGCATAAATAAGTTTAATTGGTCAAAGAAAGGCAACCAACGATCGCGGAAATCCGGATGATAGATAAAGAAATCTTCTGGGTTTCCCATACTTGGATTAAAGTTACGTTGTCCTAGTACAAATAATAACGGCATTATATCTCCAGAAACAGTATTACCAGATCTGAAAGTTCCATTAAATCCTGAAGTATTGCCTGCTCCATGCATAAAAGTATTAAGATCTGGAGTCAAACCAGCAAGGTTTCTAAATCGTAAAAACGAATGAAGGTCTGTTAGGAATTCGGTAAATAAATCAGCAGGGTCAACGAAACCGAAAACACCGCCGTTAAGCTCAAAACTGATATTGAATGTTTGTTCGGCTTCCCATTTAGCATAAAGATTCAAATCCCCTGTTTGTCCTTCTTGAAGTGACCTAATCATCGCTCCCGTTAATAAAGGATTTTCAAACCAGCCAATAAATTGATAACCATCTCTCGTTGGCGTTCTAAATACTAAAGGCAACATCGAGCGATTATAATAATCTGGATTAAGTTCGTGATTTTCACCACCATTTAAGTGATATGTAATGGCATAATCAACAAGCTCAAACCATTGGGCAAATAATTCAAAATCGGTGTCAGTAGCATTTAAGACTGTAACTGGTGAGCCAGAAAAATCACTTGTTCTGAACCAGCCGATAAAATCAAAACCTTCTTGCGTTGGCTTTAAGAGGGTAAAAGGAAACTGCGATTGGAATAAAGATGTAGGATTATCTGGATGATTTGTTCCTCCGTTTAAATGATAGATAATCTCAACAGGTACTTCTTGTTCTTCAAATCCCGCATAAAGAGTAATATTACTAGCTTGCGTTATTTCTCTAATTGGCGTTCCGCTTAAATCGGATGCAGTGAACCATCCTAAGAAATCATAGCCTTCCCTTGAAGCGTCATATAACTGAAGAGGTAACTCGTTAGCCACAAAAGTTGCTGGATTGTTAGCGTGATTTGTTCCCCCGTTTAAAATATAAGTAATCGTGTAGACAGTTTCTGCTTCAAATTGCGCATAAAGCACTACGTTACCAACTTGTGTTATCTGTGTAACTGCCTCTCCTGTAAAACTTGGATTTGTAAACCAACCTACAAAGTCATGTCCTGCCCTTGTTGCTGGTTCTAAAGTCAATGGCAAGTCTCTTTCTCTAAATGTTGCCGGATTGTTGGCATGATTTTGTCCGCCACCTAAAAAATAAGTAATAGTGTACTCATTTTCAACTATTTCATCCCACTGGGCATAAAGTCTTATATTTCCGACTTGTGTTATCTGCGTAACTACTGTCCCAGTGAAATTAGGATTCGTAAACCAACCTCTAAATTCGTGACCACTTCTTGAAGCCGCCAAAATTGTAAGTGGCAAATCACTCTCTGTGAAAGTATTTGGATTAGCAACGTGATTTTGTCCGCCGTTTAAAATATACGTTATCGTATAATTTTGTGGCGGGGTTTCCGTCGTGGTTGTCGTGGTGTCGTTCTGACAGCCTATAAGTACTGCCACGCCTAGAATAATTGATACTATCAGTATTCCGATTTTGCACTTTCTCATTCTTCTTTTCCCCTCGTTTTTTTATTTAATTTTAAAGACATTTTGTTATATTTCTCAAGTAAAGTTATTTCCTTTAAGTAATATATGCAGTAATGAATGGAAACGCTACCATTATATCATTTTAAGATAGTTCTGTCAATCTAATTTAAAGTATAAAATTATATTTTGTTCTACAAAAATCGACAAAATAGCAAAAATATGCTTTTCCTACCTTAAAAATTATCTTTGCTTTTAAAATATTTATGATATAATATTCATATAACAGAAGGAATAAATAAAAAACATATGAATGCTATAAAACTATTTTTACGCTGGACAAAGGGCAATAAATGGATGTTAGTAATTGCATTATTAACATTAATCATTTTAAATTATATACGTAGTAATATCCCTTTTTTAATTTCACAGACTTATGCAATAATTGATCCAAATGGGTCAAGCAATCTGCCCGTTTTTTTAACGGATTTTTTGGCGCAACATGCGCTTGCCGGAAGACTATTTTTTATGAGCATTATTGTCTTCTCCTTTATTGTTTTGCGCGATTTAATCAATTTATTTTATGATTTTATTATGTCTTTAACAAGTGAATCAATTGGCATGCGCGTACAAACTAACTTTTATGATCATATCCAAAAACTTCCCTATTCTTATCTAAATCAAGCGCAAACAGGTGATTTGATTCAAAGAAGCACCTCTGATATTAATCGCTTTAAACGCTTTATCGGTGGTGTAATGCCAAATATGCTAAATAATTTTTTCCTTATTGGTTTCTACTTCTATCAAATGATGCGAGTTGATGTGCAATTTGCCTTAATCTCTATTTCTTTAGCTCCGCTTCTTTTTATCTTTTCTTTTTTCTATTTTAAATGGGTGGCTAAAGACTTTCAGGAGTTAGAGGAAAAGGAAGGCCAGCTAACTAGCGTTGCCCAGGAAAACATTACTGGTATACGTGTTGTTAAAGCTTTTGCGAATGAAAAATATGAAATTAAAAAATTTGACGATTCGGTAGAAGATTTCTCTACTACTTGGCAACGTTTAATGAAAAAAATATCTTTTTTCTGGGGCTTTTCTGATGGAGTTATCTTTTTCCAACTTCTAGCAAGTTTCCTGATAAGTATTTATTTTTACCGACAAGGCATTACAATCGATGCAATAATTTTAATTTTTATGTGTATTCAAGATATTTTATGGCGAACCAGATCGCTAGGAAGACAATTAAGTGAATTTACTAGAACTTCTATTGCGGCTAAAAGAATCTTAGAAATTATGGACGAGAAAACCGAATATGAACTTGCCAACGGTACGGAAAAACCGAAAATTTTTGGAACAATTGAATTTAACAATGTCTCTTTTAGCTTTGATGATGCTTCAGTTCCAACTTTACATAATATCTCTTTAAAAATTAATGCTGGCGAAACAATTGCGATTGTTGGAAAAACCGGTAGCGGAAAATCAACTTTAATTAACTTAATCAATAGGATGTTTGAAGTTAGCGAAGGTGCAATCTTAATCGATGGCACTGACATAAAAAATATTGAAAAACAATATTTAAGACGCAATATTGGTATTTGTATGCAAGAACCTTTTCTCTTCTCTAAAACAGTCAAAGAAAATATTGGAATATTAATTAATAATGTCGAGGAAAATAAAGTTCGTGAAGTGGCGAGGATTGCTTCTATTGAAACTGAAATTGATAAATTTAAAGATGGATATGATACATTAGTCGGCGAGCGTGGCGTGACACTTTCCGGCGGTCAGAAACAACGAATTGCAATTGCTAGAATCCTTACCGAAGAAAAGCCGATTTTAATCTTTGATGACTCCTTAAGTGCTGTCGATACAGAGACTGATAAGCAAATCAGAAAAGGTTTACTTGAAAGAAAAAACAAAGCAACTACAATTATCGTTACTCATAAGATTTTAAGCGCAATGACTGCTGATAAAATTGTCGTTTTGGAAGATGGAAAGATTTCTGTTGTAGGTACTCATGAGGAATTAATCGAAAAAGAGGGTCTTTATAAAAATATCTATAAAATCCAGAACTATTTTACGGAAGGCGGTGAGACAAATGGATAATTTTGAATTCGATGAATATGATATTAAAGCTAAGGTAAACTGGAAAATCTGGAAACGGGTTATTAAAAATGTTTTATCTTTCCGTAAACTATTTTTAATTGCTACAATAAGTGTAGTTATAGTCGCCCTTATCGAAACACTTTATTTTTACTTTATCAGTCTTATCGGTATCGAGGAAATCGTCAGGGGCGAAAACTTCCAATACTTAGTTTGGTTCGTACCAATAATGGTTATTTTTTCGCTAGGTCAAGCCATTTTCGTCTACACATTTATCTATTACACTGCTCAACTGGAAATTAATTTTTACAAAAAACATTCTAAAGCAACCTTTCATCATTTACAAGAACTTCCTTTCTCTTTTTATGATAAAAATTCAACAGGTTGGCTTTTAGCCCGCGTAACAAGCGACAATGAGCGCTTAGGGGAAATTGTCTCTTGGGGCACTGTTGATTTAATGTGGGCTATTTTCAAATTAATCTTTGTTTTGACCGCAATGTTGATAATTCACTGGCAGTTTGCTTTAATTATGTTAATAATTATTCCAGTAATTATTTTCGTCAGTATTCGTTTTAATCGTTTGATAATTCATTTTGCCAGAAAAGTAAGACGGATAAACTCAAAAATAACTGGATCCTTAAACGAAGGAATCACAGGTGCTAAAACAACTAAATCCTTGAATCTAGAGGAGAAAAACTTATATGAATTTCAAAAACTTTCCCGCAAGTTCCGGAAAACTACTGTCACTAGTTCTGTTGTCTCCTCTCTTTATTATCAAATAATCTCGATTGTAGCCGGCTTAGGTATTGTTTTTGTGATTTATCAGGGCGGCCTTTTAGTCATTGATAATGTATTTACTCTTTCAACGCTCTTCTTCTTAGTCATGGCAACAATGAGCTTTTTTGATCCTATTTTAAATATTGCTTTTTTCGCTAATGATATGAAACATGCCCAAGTCGCTGCCGAGCGAGTTTTTAATCTAATTGATATCAAACCAGCAATCACTGATAGCGAAGAAGTAATCGCCAAATATGGTACTACTTTCGAACATAAAAAGGAAAATTGGGAAGATATTAAAGGTGATGTCGAGTTTAACAATGTTTCTTTTAGTTATGGTCCAGATAATCCAGTAATTCTAAATAATTTCAGCTTAAAAGTTAATGCTTGTCAAACTGTCGCTATTGTTGGCGAAACAGGAGCAGGAAAATCAACAATCGTTAACTTATTATGTCGCTTTTATGAGCCAACAAGTGGAATAATTACGATTGATGGAAAAGACTATCAAGATCGTTCTGTCGCTTGGTTACACGCCAATCTTGGCTATGTATTACAAAGCCCACATCTTTTCAGTGGCACAATCCGCGAAAATATTCGTTATGGCAAGTTAGAAGCTAGCGATCAGGAAATCGAAGAGGCGGCTAAGATTGTTGGCGCTCATCAATTCATCATTAATTTAGAAAATAGTTATGATACTGAAGTTGGAGAAACCGGGGCTAAACTATCTTTAGGACAAAAACAGCTACTTTCTTTCGCCCGCGCTATTATTGCAGATCCAAGAATTCTTGTGCTTGATGAAGCAACCTCAAGCATTGATACAGAAACAGAGTTTGAATTACAAAAGGCTATTAAAGAGTTATTAGCTAATCGTACTAGTTTTGTGATTGCCCATCGCTTATCCACTATTAAAAATGCTGACATAATTATTGTCTTACAAAAAGGGGTTATTCTTGAGGCTGGCACTCATGATGAATTATTAAAAAATAAAAATTATTATTACAATCTTTATACAAATCAATTCATCGAAGAAAAAATGAAGGAGATGAATTTCTAAATTGCAGAAAAAATATACTACAATAAATGCTGAAACAATTGATCGTTGGGTCAAAGATGGCTGGGAATGGGGAGTTCCAATCAGTAGCGAAGCCTGCGCAGACGCTAAAAAAGGAAAGTGGGATGTTCTTCTTACACCAACAATTAATGTCCCAAAAGATTGGTTTCCAACTTTAAAAGCTAAAAAGCTCCTTGGCTTAGCAAGTGCTGGTGGTCAACAAATGCCAATCTTTAGTTTGCTTGGGGCCGATTGCACTGTTTTGGATTTATCTGACCAACAACTTGAAAGCGAAAAAATGGTAGCGGCCAGAGAAGGTTATAAAATCAATATTGTAAAAGCAGATATGACTGAGAAACTGCCATTTGCAGATAATAGCTTTGACATAATTTTTCATCCAGTTTCAAATTGTTATATTGAGGATGTCTACCACTTATGGCGTGAGTGTTATCGAATATTAAAACCAAATGGTATTTTACTTTCCGGAATGGACAATGGAATTAATTATCTTTTTGATAATTCTGAAAAATCCTTAGAAATTGTTAATAAACTTCCCTTTAATCCTTTAAATAATCCCGATTTAATTAAAAAACTTGAAAAAGACGATAGTGGTATTCAGTTTAGTCATACCTTTAACGAACAGATTGGTGGCCAACTTAAAGCTGGATTTATGCTTGTTGGTGCTTATGAGGATTATAATGCAAATGACTTAACTGCCGAATATGGGATTCCCACTTTTTGGGCAACAAAGGCTATTAAAATTTAATAAAGTAGTTCTTCTAAGTTTGAAGAACTACTTTTCATTTTGTTTTAAGAAAAAACTTCTTATCCAAAGATAAGAAGTTTATAAGTATTAAATTAACGTTTAGAGAACTGGCTAGCTCTACGCGCTTTTTTAAGACCGTATTTTTTACGTTCTTTTGCACGCGGATCACGAGTAACTAAACCTTTTTCTTTAAGAACTGGTCTTAAATCTGCATTTAATTGCATAAGAGCCCGAGTAATTCCTAAGCGAATCGCTCCAGCTTGACCACTAAGTCCACCACCATGAACATTAACATTAACATCTAGTTTAGAAGTGTTCTCTGTAAGTTCTAAAGGCTGTAAAACGTCTAGTCTTGTTGCGGCACTTGGAATATATTCTTCAAATGCACGATTGTTAATCGTAATTTTACCGCTTCCTGTACTTAATCTGACGCGTGCTACTGAGCTTTTACGGCGTCCTGTTCCTAAATATTGTACCTTTGCCATAGTTCCTCCTATTCAACCGGTAAGTTTTCCGGTTGTTGAGCAATATGCGGATGCTCATTACCAGCATAAACAAATAATTTTGATGCCATTGCTCTACCTAATTTAGTTTTAGGTAACATTCCAGTGATTGACTTCTCAACCATCCGTGTCGGGAATTTTTTCATCATTTCTTTTGCATTAATTTCTCTAATCCCACCGTTATATCCTGTATGACGACGATAGAATTTATCATCCCATTTTTTTCCAGTTAAAACAATTTGATCAGCATTAACAATAATTACATAATCACCGCAATCAACATGCGGAGTATATTCTGGTTTATGTTTACCGATGATAACAGTCGCAACTTGGGTTGAGAGTCGCCCTAAAGTTTTGCCTTTTGCATCAACGACATACCATTTGTGATTAATTGTTTGGTTATTAGCCATGTATGTTTTCATTTCTTTTCCTCCATAAATTAGTTAATTTTAATGAGGGCCTTTAATAGTGGATATTAATTTACCGATAAATATTGTACCTCATTATTATGAAAATGTCAAACAAAAAAAGTCAAATTTGACTTTTTTATTCATCTTCATACATATCTTCGTAGTTATCCATGATTTCGTTGTAGGAATCTTCGTCTAAGAACTCTTCTTCCTCACTAACTACATCATCAACTTCAGGCTCATCAAAGACTTCTGGTGCTGTATCATCATCATCATCCGCAACTTCATCTTCAAGATCTTCATCCTCATACTTAGGCTTATCGTCTAAGTAATAATCGTCTGCCGTAATACCATCATCCTCGTCGTCTTCTTCGATAATATCTTTATTAAAGAAAGATCCGTCTTTATCCCAAAGTTCAACAGACTGGCGCTCTTTTAAGTCCCACTCATCATCGCCACAATAAACAAATTTTGCACTCGTTGTGATATCAACATATAATTGTGTCATTTCCTCAATATTATCTGCTACTCTACCAACAGACTCAATTGATTCATTGATCAGTTCGTTGATTGGCTGAGGATTTTTTTTCTCAAGCATTAGCTGTTCACAAACTTCAATCAAAGATAAATCTTTTTCAAATTTCATTAACTGCACCCTTTCGTACGTTCGATTATTATACCAAAAAATCTAGCTTTTTGCAAGGTTTTTTTGACTTTATTATAAATAAAACGTAATTTATATCTCTAAATTCTAATTAATTCTATGTTTATTATAACGCACCTGAGTTTATTTATGTAATTATTCGCATTAAAAGTTTACTCGTAATAAGAAAAATTATTATTAAATTAATTATTTTTCGATAACTTAAATCTTAACTTAGCTGGTTCTAGCGAACTAGTCCTTTCTAGCAAATAAAATCACTCAAATCTCAAAATATAAAAATAATTTGTTGACATGTTATATATTGTATAGTATAATAACTCTGTCCATAGCATACATTGTATACTATGACACGAAATATATTATAAGGAGTTAATTATTATGAATCAAAATATTATTACCGTTTCTTCATTAGAAAAATCTTTTAAAAATGTAGACGTTCTTAAAGGCGTCAGCTTTGAAGGAACAAAACGAAAATAAATTTTCGATACGGGGCTGATGCCCCTTTTCTTTTTCTCCGTCTTGAGTTATAATATTTTTGGTGATTTTTTTGTTATCGTCTAAATATATTCATTCCGACAACCCA